>CAZTQF010000788.1:0-1792 GCA_964615255.1 uncultured candidatus Brocadiaceae bacterium
CGTGCAGTGGGAGCCCGCGCTCGGTCAACTCCTGGACCGCGCGGTGCCAGCCGTCGTCGGTGCTCAAGCCGTCGCTGATCAGCGTCACGGCGCCGCCGGCACCCTCCGGGACCGCCCGCAGCGCGTGGCGCAGCGCGTCCCCGATCGGCGAGCGCGCGCCCTCGGGCACGCGCACCACCTCGTCAAAGTCCGCGGGCGCGTCGCTCGTCGCAGCGCCCAGTTCGACCAGCACGCGCACCGCGCCGGCGGGCAACCGCGCCGACACCGCCTGGAGCGCCCGGTCAGCCGCCGCGGTGGCCGCGAGACTCGCGGTCCGGTCGACGACCACGACGTGGTGATCCCGCCACGCGCGCTGGATCCACACCGGCCGCGCGAGGCCGAGCAGCAGCGCCAGCATCACCGCCGCGCGCAGCAGCGCGCGCCGACGGTCGACGGCACCGCGCGGCAGCACCCAGAGCAGCCCGAGCAGGGGCAGCAGCCAGAGGAAGCCAGGAGACTCGAAGTTCATCAGGGTGGCCTCGGCTACGGGATGCGCGACGTGCGGAACAGGACCCACTCCGCAGCGAGCAGCAGGAGCGCGAGGATCAGCAGGACGGTGACCAGGTCGACGCCCGACGAAGCCCCCGCCGGCAGCACCGGGACCTCGAGCGCGTCTTGGAGCGGCGCGCCCGACGCGACCGGATCGAGGAGCGCGGCGTGGAGGGCTGCGCCGCCTGCGGGCAGCAGCGCGCCCGGAGCGCGCGGGACGAAGGTCGCGCCGAAGCTGCGGCCGCGCACGTCTCCCGCGACGACCTCGGCGTCGCGCGCCGCGACGGGCTCCCCGACGGCGACCCGGACCGGGCCGTCGTCGACGCCCGCCAGCCAGCGGATCCCCAGCCCCATGAAGAGCGGGAACGAGCGCGACCGGACGAAGTCGTAGTCGCCCGAGAGCAGCTCGCGCCAGACCCAGAGCGCGCGCTGCGGCGCGGGCTTGGCCCCCATCGTCACCGGGCGCCCGAGCGCCGCGGCGGCCGCCATCGCGTCGATCTCCTGCAGACCGAGCCCCGTGTAGAGCTCGGCGAGCACCGCGGCCGGGTCCTGGTCCTCGGCGTGGAAGACCAAGAACGCGTCCTCGGCCAGCGACGGGTCCGACAGCTCGAGCGCAGGCAGCCCAGCCCCGAAGTCGTCCGCTCCGGCGGCGCGCACCACGACCCGCGCGCGCGCGCCGTCGAGGACCAGGCCCGGGTCGGCGTCGATCGCGCTTCGAACGACCTCGGGGCAGCCGGGCTGCACCGCGACCGGGACGGGCTGACGATCGGGGAGCCGGAACGCGGCGACGTCGTCGAGATCGAGCGCGTCTTCGCCGGGGAGCGAGACCTGCAGCAGCTGGCCGGTCGCGGGCACGTCCAGGTAGCGGAAGCGACGGCCGTCGACCAGCGGCTCCGCGGTCGGCTGGATCGTCAGCGGCGCGTCGTCGAGGCTCACGTCCGGCGTCGGGAGCTCGGCGTCCGCAGCCCCGCTGCCGCGCACCTCGACCAGCACGTCGACCGCGTCGCCGCGACCCGAAGCCGCGGGCCGGGCGCCGAGCGCGGTGACGCCGAAGTTGCCGCCGGCGCGCGCGGGCACCGGCAGCCGGCGGACCTCGACCCACGCGGGCAGCTGCGCCCGCTCGTCGGCGCGCAGCGGCAGGTCCCCCACGACGCAGATCGTGGCCGGCCGCTCGGGCCGCGCGCGCACCAGGTCGAACAGCACATGGACCACGCGGTTCGGCGCGGCCGCCGGCGCTGCGCCGGCGAGCCGGCGGCGCAGCAGC
>CAZTQF010000789.1:0-1785 GCA_964615255.1 uncultured candidatus Brocadiaceae bacterium
ATGGTCAAGGACGCCTCGACGCTCTACCTCGCGACAGATGAAGACCGCGAGGGAGAGTCCATCTCGTGGCACCTGCTCGAAGAGCTGAAGCCCAAGTGCGAGACCAGGCGGCTGGTGTTCCACGAGATCACCAAGTCCGCCATCCTCAAGGCTTTGGAGTCGCCGCGCGAGATCGACATGGACCTCGTCGAGGCCCAGGAGACGCGCCGTCTGGTCGACCGGCTATACGGCTACACCGTATCTCCGCTGCTCTGGAAGAAGGTCAAGCCGAAGCTGTCGGCGGGCCGCGTCCAGTCGGTGGCGGTGCGGCTGATCGTCGAGCGGGAGCGCGAGCGCATGCGCTTCGTGCCCGCCGACTACTGGACCCTGGAGGCGACGCTCCAGGGCGGCGAGGAGGCGCTCACCTTCCCAGCCAACCTGCAGTCGATCGGCGGCAAGCGCGTCGCCAACGGCAGCCACTTCGACCCGGACACCGGCAAGCTCAAAGACAGCAGCGACGTGGCGGTGCTTCCCGATGCCGTCGCCAAGGCGCTCGCCGAAGAGTTCTCCGGCGGCGAGGCGCAGGTCGTCAAGGTCGAACAAAAGCCCTACACCGAGCGACCGAAGCCGCCGTTCACGACCTCGACGCTGCAGCAGGAGTCGGCCCGCAAGCTGCGCTTCGCCGCGCAGCGCACGATGCGCGCGGCCCAGCGGCTCTACGAGAACGGCTTCATCACCTACATGCGCACGGACTCGACGACCCTGTCGACGCAGGCCGTGGCCGCCGCGCGCGCGCTGATCGGAGCCGAGTTCGGCGCCGACTACGTGCCGGATCAGCCGCGCAGCTATTCGACCAAGGTCAAGAACGCGCAGGAGGCCCACGAGGCGATCCGCCCCGCCGGCGAGTCGTTCACGCACCCCAACGACCTGTCGGCGGAGATGGGCGACGACGAGCGCAAGCTCTACGACCTGATCTGGCGCCGCACGGTCGCGTGCCAGATGAAGGACGCCAGGGGCCAGCGCACCACGATGGCGCTGACCATGCAGTCGCAGGAGCACGGCGAGGCTCGCTTCGGCGCGACCGGCAAGACCGTCGACTTCGCCGGCTACCGGCTGGCCTACGTCGAGGACCTCGACGAGGCTGACGCCGCGGACGCCAAAGCCGACGCCGAGCGCGTGCTGCCGAGCCTCAAGGAAGGCGAGCGCGCGGCCGTGAACGAGCTCGCCCCTCTGGGCCACACCACGCAGCCGCCCGGCCGCGTGACCGAGGCCGGGCTGATCAAGGAGCTCGAGGCGCGCGGCATCGGCCGGCCGTCGACCTACGCGGCGATCATCGAGACGATCGTGCGCCGCCAATACGTCTGGAAGAAGGGCTCGGCGCTGGTGCCGACGTTCACCGCGTTCGCCGTCGTCGACCTGCTCGCGCAGTACCTCGGCTGGCTCGTCGACTACACGTTCACCGCCAAGATGGAGAGCGACCTCGACGAGATCAGCAACGGCAAGGCGACCCGCAACGACTACCTCAAGCACTTCTACCTCGGCAACGGCTCGCCGGGCCTGCAGGACCGCATCGGCGCCGTGCAGGACGACATCGACCCGCGCAAGATCTGCTCGATCCCGCTCGGCGACAACGCAGACGGCGAGCTGGTCGAGGTCCGCGTCGGCCGCTACGGGCCGTTCTTGTCGTGCGGCGACAAGACCGCGCCGGTGCCGGACGAGACGCCCCCGGACGAGCTGACGCTGACGCGCGCGCTCGAGCTGATCGAGAAGGGCGCCGAGGGCCCCAAGGAGCTCGGCAGCGACCCG
>CAZTQF010000790.1:0-1774 GCA_964615255.1 uncultured candidatus Brocadiaceae bacterium
GTTGGGGACGGGCAGGTCGGCCTTGAAGATCGCAGCACCCGACGGCGCGTCGCTGCCGGCGCTGATCGCGACGGCGGTGCGCCCCTCGGCCTGGGCCGCGACGCGCAGCTCGCCGAAGCGGACGTGGTCCTCGCCGAGCAGCTGGATGGTCTCGCGCATGCAGCGGCTACCGTCGCAGAAGCGGTCGGCAGGGGCCAGCGAGAGCTCGGCGCGGATCGCCGCAGAGCTCAGAACCCGGGCGCGGGACGCCGGGGGTGCTGCGGCGGCATCGGCGGGACCGCGCGACGCGACGGCGCTCCGCGACCGAGGAACTCGGTCGACGCGCGCAGGTCGCGGAGGTGGCCGAAGAGGCGGAAGCTCACCAGGTTCTTGGCGAGGTAGTCGATCCAGGGCATCACCAGCGGGTCGGCGGACCGGCCGAGCAGGCTGTCCAGTTTCATCTCCACGTCCAGGTAGCCGTCGAGGGCGAGCTGCCCCTTGCCCGCGGCCGCGAGGATGTCGCTGCGCACTTCGAGCGAGTCGAACCGGACCGCCGCGTCGGCGAGCCGGAACCCGACGTCGAGCTCACGGAACCGCGGCTGGTCCGCCGGCGGCAGCTGCGCGTAGATCGCGGTGAACAGCGGCACCTTGCCGAGGTCGCCGCGCTCGACGCGCAACCGGCCCTCCGCCTCGGCGCCGACCACGTCGTCTCCGTCGAGCCGGAGCAGCTTCAGCTCGCCGCTGGCGGCGCCGCGGTACGGCGGGTTGCTCCAGCCGGACGAACGCAGCAGCGCGGTCACGTCCACGCCGTCGAACCGAAGGTCTGCGGCGAGGCGTCCGTCGGGGGCTGTCGTCCCCGGCAGGTCATACTGCAGGCCAGGGGTCTGCGCGTTGCGGACCTCGCCGTCGTGCAGGCGCGCCCGGAGCGCGTCGACGCGGAGCTGCTGCGCGTCGGCCAAGAACTCGGCCTCGACCGCCTCGAACGGCTGCCCGAGCATCGAGAGGGCGCCGCTGCTGAGCGTGCCGGCGAGCTGCCCGCCGCCGGCGACGATCGTGCTCTCTTGGAGCTGGACCTGTCCGCGCAGGCCGCGGAGCTGCAGCCCGTCTCGGTCGGCGCCGAGCAGCATGTCGACCCCACGCAGGCCGATCCCGCCCCGGAGCGTCGTCGAGAAGGGGAGCGCGCTCCCGTCCGGCGGGATCAAGAAGCGCAGCGACAGCCCGTCGACGTCGGCTGCGCCGCGGAGTCGGCGGTCGAGCACGGCCGCGCGCAGCGGCCCGGTGAACAGGTTCGCGAGCCCGTCGTCGACCGGGAAGTCCTTGGCGTGTACTTCGAACGCGATCTCCGTGCGCGGGTCGTCCTCGGACAGCTGGCGGACGCGGCCGTTGGCGCAGTGCACGGTGGCGCCCCCGAGCTCCGCGCGCACGTCGCGGAACGTCAGCTCGCCGCCCTGGATGTGCAGTTCGCCGGTCATGCGCTCCGCAGGCCGCGGCAGCACGCGCGCGCCGGAGCGCACGTCGACGAGCTGTACGACCAGCTCGACGTCGCTGGGCGCCTGCGGGGACTTCTGCTCCCGCACGACCAGGTCGACCGTGCCTGCGGGGCGGAGCGACCGCCAGGTCATCATGTCCAGCGCGTCGAGCTCGTCGAGGCTCCGGCCCAGCTGCTCGGTGAGCTCGAGGTCGCGGACGACGAAGGCGAGGTCGCGCGCGACCGCAGGACCCGACTCGAGGTGGCCGAGCAGCGCCAGCTTCGCGGCTTCGGGAGCGCCGCCTTCGAGGTCGCCGCGCAGACGGT
>CAZTQF010000791.1:0-1772 GCA_964615255.1 uncultured candidatus Brocadiaceae bacterium
GTAGGGCGACGTCGCTGTGCGTGTGCGTGACCTCGATGTAGTAGCCGAAGACCCGGTTGAAGCCGACCTTGAGCGTCGGGATCCCGGTCTGCTCGACCAGCCTCTGCTGGTAGCGCGCCAGGAACTCGGTGCTGTCCTTGGCGAGGTCGCGCAGCTCGTCGAGCTCGGCGCGGTAGCCGCGCCGGATCAGCCCGCCCTCCCGAATCGTCGTGGGCGGCTCGTCGACGATCGCGGCTGAGATCGCCGCGCTCAGCTCGGGCTGCGGATCCATCGCCTCGCCGAGGTGGCGCAGCAGCGGGCTGGCGCACGCGGCGAACCGTTCGCGCAGGCTCGGCAGCTGCTCCAGGCTCAGCCGGAGGCCGACGAGGTCGCGGCCGTTGGCGCGGCCGAACGCCGCGCGCGACGACAGCCGCTCGAGGTCGAGCACCTGGGCCAGGCGTTCCTTGACCAGGCCGCGCAGCTCGTTGTCCGCGTGCAGCTCGGCGACGGCGTCCTGGCGCGCCTGGATCGCGTCGAGCTCGGCGAGCGGCGACAGCAGCCACGCGCGCAGGCGCCGCGCGCCCATCGGCGTCTCGCAGCGGTCGAGGATCGAGAGCAGCGGCGTGCCCTCGCCGCCGCGCATGGTCTGCACCAGCTCGAGGCTCTGCCGCGTCGTCCGATCGAGGCCGAGGAACGTGCCGTCGCGCCACAGCTCGATGCGACGCAGGTTCGGCAAGGCGCCCTGCTGCGTCTCCTGGAGGTAGGCGAGCAGCGCGCCGGCGGCGCCGACCGCGAGCGGCAGGTCGTCGATCCCGAAGCCGCGCAGGGTCTGCACGCCGAAGTGGTCCTGCAGCAGCCGCGCGCCGCCGTCGGCGCCGAAGTCGTAGCTCGCCCGATACGCGACCGGCGTGCGGCTCTGCGGCAGCCAGGGCTGCTCGGCGCCGCGCATTTCCTCGGCCAGCAGCAACTCTGCGGGCTCGATCCGCGTCAGCTCGTCCGCGAGGCGTTCGGTCGCGACCTCGGCGACGAAGAACGCGCCGGTCGAGAGCTCGACCCATGCGACGCCGCACCGTCCCTTGCCGAACGAGACGGCCGCGAGGTGGTTGCTGCGCCGGCCGTCGAGCAGGTTGTCCTCGGTCAGCGTGCCGGGAGTGACGACGCGCACGACGGCGCGTTCGACGACCCCCTTGACCTCCTTGGGGTCCTGCATCTGCTCGCAGATCGCGACCCGGTGGCCCATCTGCACGAGGCGGCGCAGGTAGCCGTCGACGGCGCGCACGGGGACGCCCGCCATCGGCACGGCGTTCTCGCCCTTGCCGCGCGCCGTGAGCGTGATGCCCAGCGCCTTGGCGGCGACCTTCGCGTCATCGTGGAACAGCTCGTAGAAGTCGCCCATCCTGAAGAACAGGATGGCGTCCGGGTGCTGCTCCTTGGCGGCGTCGAACTGCCGCATCGCGGGCGTCTTGCCCTTGGACTTGACGCTGCTCACCGGCTCGGCTCCCGGGCGGCGGCGGAGCCGCGCCGCGGCTGCGGCGCGGAGTCGAGCAGGCGCTGGGCCTCCTCGGCGATCACGTCCGCCGCGTCCTCGGCGGCCGCCGCGGACGTCTCGGTCGAGAACGACAGGCGGATCACCTCCCGCGCTTCGGCGTAGGTCATGCCGATGGCCGCCAGCACGTGGTTGTCGGGCGCGCGCTTGCCGCGGCCTTGCGGCTTGGCCTTGCCTGCGGGCGCGTCGGCTGCGTGGCAGGCCGAGCCGGTCGAGAACGCGACCCCGCGACGGTCGCAGCGGGTCA
>CAZTQF010000792.1:0-1769 GCA_964615255.1 uncultured candidatus Brocadiaceae bacterium
AGGCGCCGCCGCGGAGGAGGACCGGCCGACGTCCGATGCCCAGCTCGCGGAGAAGCCTCGGCGATCTCCGCGACCGACGCGACCGCCGCGGGCCAAGCCCGAGCGCCGCCGCCCTGCGCGGGACTCGCAGCACTCGGCGATGCATGCGATCCGCTCGCTCGCCGACATGGCCCAGTCGCTGCTGCGGGTGGAGGGGGTCGACCCGCTCGCGATGCCCCGCTACCTCGACCTCAGCCTGCGCGTGCCGCTCGACGGCGGCAACGACGTTCGCCACGCGGCGGGCAAGGCCGTCGAGCAGATCCTGCAGCGGGTGCGCGAGGTGCGCGAGCACGAGCAGGCGCTGCGACCGGGCGCGGTCTACAGCTACTTCGCGGACAGCTCGCACGCCGAGGGCTGCCGGCCGCGGGAGCCGCGCGAGGTCTTCGACGGCTACTCCTCGACCGGCAAGCCGACCTTCACCGACTTCGTCACGCTCGCGATCGAGCGCAAGGATCCGGAGATCGAGCGGATGCTCGCCGGCGACGAGATCGTCACGACGCACGTGACCATGGGCCGCGTGCTGCGCACGCAGCAGCTCGCCGAGTTCGGGGGGCAATCTCCGGTCTTCAAGATCCTCGGGCAGGTCAACGCGGGGCTATTCCGCACGCTCAACGACGCCGGCCGGTGCGCGTTCAGCTTCCAGCTGCTGCGCGGCACGACCCTCGAGGGCCGCGTGCGCCTGCGTCTGCACTGCGTCGGCGCGGTGGATCCGATGGACCTCGCCGACCCGGCGCTGATGCAGATCCTCAGCCGCTTCCAGCGCAAGCTGGACGGCGAGGCGCTCCGGCTCGAGGGCAAGCTGAAGAACGGCGAGGTCGACGAGGAGGAGTTCGTGCTGCCGCTGCTGCAGGACCTCGCCAAGCAGCTGCAGGGCCGGACCCGCAGCGCCGGGCGGCGGACGCAGCACGGGCTCGAGCGCAGCGAACAGGGGCAGCGGCCGACGTCGCGCGCCTACCCCGACGCGGGCGAGGCGACCGACAGCGCCATCCTCTGGGACATCGACCAGAGCACCGTCGTGGTGCTGGGGCCGAAGGGTCGCGTGCACGTGTTCAGCCCCGACGGCCGCCACGTGACCTCGGTCGCGATGCAGCGCGCCGCCGTCGAGCGCCGGCGGCAGCAGGGGCGCTGGCGCCTCGCGGAGCCTGAGGAGCGCGGCGAATTCCGGATCTGCATCAAGCAGCTGGTCGCCGCCGGTGAGGACAAGCCGCGCCACGCCGACGGCGCGCCCGGAGGCGGGCAGTGAGCGCGCCGCAGCCGCGCATCGGCGTGGTCACGATCAGCGACCGCGCCAGCCAGGGCGTCTACGAGGACGAGTCGGGCCCCGCCATCGAGGCCGCGCTGCGCGACTACCTCGCGACCGAGTGCGCGTTTGACGCGCGGGTCATCGCCGACGAGCGGGCGCGCATCGGCGAGACGATCCGCGAGCTCGCCGCGCAAGGCTGCTGCCTGATCTGCACGACCGGCGGGACGGGCCCGTCGCCGCGGGACGTTACGCCCGAGGCGATCCGGGACGTCTGCCACAAGGAGCTGCCGGGCTTCGGCGATAAGATGCGCGCGGCGTCGCTCGAGGTCGGCGTGCCGACGGCGATCCTCTCACGACAGACAGCAGCCATCCTGGAGCGCGCGCTCGTGGTGACGCTGCCGGGCAAGCCCGGCTCGATCCGCGTGTGCCTGGACGCGGTCTTCCCGGCGATCCCGTACTGCATCGACCTGATCGGCGGCCCGCGCCT
>CAZTQF010000793.1:0-1761 GCA_964615255.1 uncultured candidatus Brocadiaceae bacterium
GCCGACCAGAACCCGGTCTACACCTATGCCGATCCGGGCGTCTACACGGTGCGCGTCAGCGCTCAGCCTGGGCCGGAGCGCGTGCTCGCTGGGCTCGTCGCGGCGAAGGAGCCGGGCGGGGAGCGGGCGGTCGCGTTCTAGCGGCGTCGCGCAGCGGGCGCTGGGCATCGGGCGCTGGGCATCGGGCGCGCGCCTGCTAGCCTGCACCGCGTGAGCCAGCGATCCGGAGCTGCGTGGCTGCTGCCGCTGGGAGCGTCCCTCGCGCCGCCGATCGTGCTGTCCAGCTGGTGGTGGGGCTGGAGTGACCCGGCCACGCGGCTCTCGTGGCTGGGCTGGCTGCTCTACTGGTGGATGCCGCTGACGCTCGTCTACGCCGGCCTCTGCGCGGTTTGGCGACTGCGCGCGCGCGAAGCGTCGGTCGCCTCGCTCGCGCGGGCGTGGTGGCCGGGCGCAGCGCTCGCGCTCGTCGGCCTAGCGGCGGTCTTCTTTGCGTCGCCTCCCGGGCTGCGCGTGCAGTTCGACGAGACCTGCCTGGTCGGCGTGTCGCAGAACATGCACGCGCAGGGCCACGCTGTGCTCACGACGGGCGCGATCCCCTTCGAGGGGCGGCCCTTTCCGCTCGAGAACATGGTCGACAAGCGGCCGCCGCTGTTCGCCTATCTCTGCAGCCTCGTGCACGAGGTCGCGGGCTACCAGGTCTCCAACGCCTTCGTCGTCAACGGCGCGCTGCTCTTCGTCGGCCTGTTCGCCGCGTTCGCGGCCGCGCGCGCCCGGCTCGGCCTGCTCGCCGGTCTCGCCGCGCCGCTGCTGCTGCTGGCCGTGCCGCTGACCGGCGTCGTCGCGACTTCGGCCGGGTTCGAGCTGCTCGCAGTCGTGCTGCTGCTGCTGGCGACGCTGGCGGCGCTCGACTTCGTCGCGCGCCCGGACGTGCCGCGGCTCGCGGCGCTCGCGGGCAGCAGCGCCCTGCTCGTGCAGTCGCGCTACGAGTCGCTGCCCGCGGCAGCGCTGCTGCTGCTGCTCGCCTACTCGGCGGTCCGGGGCAGGCTCCGGTGGTCGGCGCAGGCGCGCTGGCTGCTCGCCGCGCTGCCGGCCCTCGCCGCGCCGCTGCTCTTGCTGCTCGACCACGCCAGCGACCCGAACTTCACCCCGGAGGCGGCGGGGCGCGCGCTGCTGTCGATCGGCCACTTCTTCGATCACGTGTCCGCGTTCGGCGCCGGCATGTTCGCGCCCGGGCTGGACAACCCCTTGCCGGGGCTCGTCGCCGCGCTCGCCGTGGTCGCTGTCGCGCTGCGGCTGCGCGCGCGGCAGGCCACGCGCCGCGACCTGCTCGTCGCGCTCCCGCCGGTTTCGATCACGGTGGTGGTGCTCGCGTGGTTCTACGGGGACGCGGCGGATCCGACCGCGATGCGGCTGTTCCTGCCGTTCTCGTGGCTCTGCGCGCTCACGCCGCTCGCGCTGGTTCGGGCGCTGCCGAACCGTGGACCGCAGCTGGTGCTGCTGACGGCCGCGGTGCTCGCGCCGATGCGGCTCGGCGAGCTGTCCGCCGGTCGCGCGTTTCCGATCCTCGACATGGCGGCGCTGACCGACGCCCTCGACGGCGTCGTGCGCCGGCTCCCCGGCGCGCCCGGGCGCACGCTCTGGATCGGGGCGGGCGCGCAGCACCTGATCGTGAACGGACACGCCGCGGTCTCTGTCCGGACGTTCGAGCGGCTGGGGTCGCGGGTCGAGCAGCTGCGCAGGCAGGGGGACCTCGGCGCGCTC
>CAZTQF010000794.1:0-1760 GCA_964615255.1 uncultured candidatus Brocadiaceae bacterium
CGCCGGGTCGCCGCCGTCCTCGCGGGGCAACACCAGCGTGAGCGGCCCGGGCCAGTAGCGCGCCGCGAGCCTCGTCGCGCCCTCGTGCAGGCGCAGGCCGAGCGCGTCGACTCCGGCAGGATCGGCGAGGTGTCGGGTCAGCGGCAGAGACGAGTCGCGGCCGCGCCATTGCTGGACGCGCGCCGCGGCGGGTGCGCAGCTCGGCAGCGCGGCGACGCCGTAGACGGTCTCCGTCGGCAGCACGCAGAGCTCGCCGCGCTGGAGCGTCGCGACCACCTCGTCGCGCAGCGCGTCGGGATCGGCGTCGGCCAGCGACCTGCGTTCCAGCGTCATGCCGCAACCGTAGCCCGCCACCGTCACCGCGGAAACCGCGCCGGAGGGGAGCAATCGAGTTCTCTGCCTCCTATCCTGCGCGGCTCGATGGTGTCCCCGGAGCGCGAAGAACGGCTGTCCCGGATCCGCACGCAGCGGCTGGCTCAGCTCGGCACGCTGCTGGCAGGTTTCGCGCACGAGGTCCGCAACCCGCTCAGCACCATCGGGCTCAACCTGCAGCTGGTCCTCGAGGACTTCCGAGAGGCGGAGTCCACCCGCGACAAGCGCACGCACAAGCGGCTGTCGACGGTCGAGGCGGAGGTTCGCCGGCTGCAGACGATCCTCGAGGGGTTCCTGAGCTACGCGCGGGCCCCCGAGCCGAAGCTCTCTGACGTCGACCTCAACCAGCGGCTGCGCGCGTTCCTGGAGTTCCAGGAGCCGGAGATGAAGGAGGCGGGGCTGTCGCTGCGGTTCTTCTCCGGCGCAGGCGTCGGCACCATCGCCTGCGACTGGGATCACGTTCAGAGCGCGGTGGGCAACCTGCTCCGCAACGCCAAGGACGCGACGCCCGCCGGCGGCGAGGTTTTGGTCTCGACGCTCCGCGACGGGGACTTCGTCTCGATCCGCGTGACCGACACCGGTGAGGGCATCTCGCCGGAGCAGGCCGCGCGGGTGCTCGAACCCTACTTCAGCACCAAGAAAGGCGGCACCGGGCTGGGCCTGCCGACGGCTCGCCGCGTGGCCGAGGACCACGGCGGCGGGCTCACCCTGCAGTCCGAGGCCGGCAAGGGCACGCAGTTCGTCCTGCGGCTGCCCGCGCGCGGCGCCGAACCCGACCAACCCGAGGAATGAGAACGAACCCCATCCTGGTCGTCGACGACGACGACGCGCTGAGAGAGGCGCTGGTCGAAGCGCTCGAGGTCTTGCCCGTCGAGGTCACCGTCGCGGCGGGCGGCGCCGAGGCCGTCGCGGTGCTGAAGGAGCGCCGCTTCGCCGTGGTGGTCACCGACCTCGTGATGAAGGACACCGACGGCTTCGCGGTGCTCGCCACCGCCAAGGACACCTATCCCAACTGCCGCGTCGTGATGCTCACCGGACACGGCGGGCGCGAGGTGGCGGTGCAGGCGATGGAGCAGGGCGCGACCTACTACGTCGAGAAGCCCGTCGACCTCGCGGACCTGCGCGCCAAGGTCACCAAGTCGCTCGAAGACCACGACAAAGACGTGGCCTATGACGACCTCAAGGGCCAGATGGAGCGGGCCTACGGGATCGCCGGCATCGTCGGCCAGGACCCCAAGATGCAGCGCACCCTGTCGCTGGTCCGCCAGATCGCGGGCACCGCGGCCTCGGTGCTGATCCTCGGCCCGTCGGGCACCGGCAAGGAGCTGGTCGCGCGCGCGGTCCACAACCTGTCGCCGCGCAAGGACCGGCCGTTCGTGGCGATCAAC
>CAZTQF010000795.1:0-1760 GCA_964615255.1 uncultured candidatus Brocadiaceae bacterium
CGAGACCAAGCTCGGCAAGGAGGAGTTCTCGCGTGACATCCCCAACGTCAGCGAGAAGGCGCTGCGCCACCTCGACGAGGGCGGCATCGTGCGCGTCGGGACGCGCGTCCGGAAGGGCGACATCCTGGTGGGCAAGGTCGCGCCGAAGAGCAAGAGCGAGCTGACCCCGGAGGAAAAGCTGCTGCACGCCATCTTCGGCCGCGCGGGGGAGGACGTGAAGAACGCCTCGCTCGAGGTGCCGACCGGCGTCGAGGGCATCGTCATCGGCGCGGAGAAGTACTCCCGGAAGGTCAACCTGACCGAGCAGGAGCGCACCCGCAATCTCGAGGAGATCAAGAACGCCGAGATCGAGTTCCTGAAGCAGTTCCGCAGCAGCACCAAGCGGCTGCTCGAGAACGCGAAGAACCTGCTCGGGGACGCCGTCAAGTCGGCCGAGGGCAAGGTCCTCGCGATCAACGACGAGATGCTGATCCTGGACCTGCGGACCATCAGGGACCGCGTCCGCCAGGTCGCCGAAGAGCACAAGGACGCCAAGGTGAAGGCGGAGCTCGTGCGGGTGCTGCAGGAGTTCGGCGAGCGGATCGAGGAGTCCGAGGCCGAGAAGAACAAGCTGGTCAACCGCCTCTCGCGCGGCGACGAGCTGCCGCAGGGCGTGCTCGAGATGGTCAAGGTCTACGTCGCCACCAAGCGCCGAATCTCGGTGGGCGACAAGATGGCCGGCCGCCACGGCAACAAGGGCGTCATCTCCAAGATCCTGCCGGTCGAGGACATGCCGTTCCTCGCCGACGGCACGCCGGTCGACATCGTGCTCAACCCGCTGGGCGTCCCGAGCCGGATGAACGTCGGCCAGATCCTGGAGACGCACCTCGGCTGGGCCGCGCGCAAGCTCGGTTGGCGCGTGCAGACCCCGGTCTTCGACGGCGCGAGCGAGTCGGACATCGAGGCCGCGCTGACCAAGGCCGGGTTCGACACCGACGGCAAGTCCCAGCTGTTCGACGGCCGCACGGGCGAGGCGTTCACGCAGCGCACGACGGTCGGCACGCTCTACATGCTCAAGCTGCACCACCTGGTCGACGACAAGGAGCACGCGCGGGCGACGGGCCCCTACTCCCTGATCACCCAGCAGCCGCTCGGCGGCAAGGCCCAGTTCGGCGGCCAGCGCTTCGGGGAGATGGAAGTCTGGGCGCTCGAGGCCTACGGCGCGGCGAACGTGCTGCAGGAGCTGCTCACGGTCAAGTCGGACGACGTCGACGGCCGCACGAAGATCTACGAGGCCATGGTCAAGAACGAGAACATCCTCGAGCCCGGAACGCCGGTCTCGTTCGGCGTGCTCTGCAACGAGATCAAGGGCCTCGGCCTCAACATCGAGCTGCACAAGCGCGGCGCCGCGGAGGACCTCATGCAGGGCTGAGCCCTGCGGTCCCTTCCAATGAGCTGCTCTGGCGCGCGCGCGCCGGGGCGCACCGACAAGCGAACAACCCTCTCCGAAACCCCCTGCCTGCGGCGTGACGACGCCGGAGGCAACCAGCACCCACAAGGCGCACGATGGTCGAACCCATCTACGACAAGATCAACGACTACGCATCGGTGACCATCCGACTGGCCTCCCCTGAGGACATCCGTGACTGGTCCTTCGGCGAGGTCAAGAAGCCGGAGACGATCAACTACCGCACCTACCGACCGGAGCGTGACGGCCTGTTCTGCGAGCGCATCTTCGGTCCCGAGAAGGACTGGGAGTGCTCCTGCGGCAAGTACAAGGG
>CAZTQF010000796.1:0-1758 GCA_964615255.1 uncultured candidatus Brocadiaceae bacterium
GGACGCCTACAACAACGTCCCCCACGTCGGCCACGCGCACCCGCGCGTCGCCCGCGCCGTCTCGGACCAGACCGCCAAGCTCGCGACCAACACCCGCTATCTGCACGGCGCGATGCAGCGTTACGCCGAGCGCCTGCGGCTGCTGCTCCCGGACGCGCTCGAGGTGTTCTTCTTCACGCCTTCGGGCAGCGAAGCGAACGAGCTCGCGCTGCGGCTGGCGCGCGCGCACACCGGCCGCCGCGACGTGTGCGTGATGGATCACGGCTATCACGGCCACACCACGGCCACGATGGAGCTCAGCCCGTACAAGTTCCGGCAGCCCGGCGCGCCGCCGCAGCCGGACTGGGTGCACGTCACCGCCCAGCCGGACGAGTACCGCGGGGAGCACCGTGGCGCCGACGCGGGTTCGCGCTACGCAGCGGAGACCGCTGCGGTCATCCGAGCGCGCGCCGACGGGCTCGCCGCGTATCTCTGCGAGTGCCTGCCGAGCGTCGGCGGCCAGCTGGAGCTCCCTGACGGGTTCCTGGCGCCGGTCTACGAAGCGGTCCGGGCCGCAGGCGGCCTCTGCATCGCCGACGACGTGCAGACCGCGCTGTGGCGGACGGGGGAGCACGCCTTTGGGTTCCAGCGGCACCTCGTCGTCCCCGACGTGCTGGTGCTCGGCAAGCCGCTCGGCAACGGCTTCCCGCTCGGCGCGGTCGTCACCACGCGCGCCGTCGCCGAGTCGTTCGCGGACGGCCCGGAGTTCTTCAGCACGTTCGGCGGCAGCACGGTCGCGATGGCCGCGGGCCTCGCCGTGCTCGACGTGCTCCGCGACGAGCAGCTCGCGGCCAACGCCAGCGCGGTGGGCGACCTCCTGCTCGAAGGCCTCCGCACGCTGCAGGGCGAACACGAGCTCGTCGGCGACGTCCGGGGCCGCGGCCTGTTCCTCGGCGTAGACCTCGTCGAGGACCGCGCGTCGCGTCGGCCGGCGCCGGCCGCCGCGGCGCGCGTCAAGAACCGGCTCCGCGAGCGCCGGGTGCTGATCGGCACAGACGGCCCCTACGACAACGTGCTGAAGATCCGCCCCCCGATGACCTTCGACGCAGCCGCCGCCGACTGCCTGCTCGAAGAGCTCGAGCACGCGCTCAGGATCGCGGCGCGAGGCTGAGCGCCGCCCTTGCAGCGCGGGCGCGCCCGCAGCACAGTGCGCGGCGGTTCCTCTGCCGTGACCCGCTGCGCCGTCTCATGAACGCTCTCCTCCTACGCGCGTCGTCTCTTCTGCTGGCAGCGTCCGCTGCGCTCCTCGCCCAGGGCCAGCGCCCCGATTCCGCGACGGCCTCCGAAGCGCCCGCCTACGCGGCGCAGACCGCGACCGTCGACGTCTCGATCCCGGCGCTGAAGAAGGCCGTCCGCCCCCTGACGCGCGAGGAGGTGCAGGCCGAGGCCGAGGCCTGGATGGCGTTGCTCGTGGCGAAGAACAAGCAGATCGCCGCCGCCGACGCCGACGCCACGGTCGCTCTGACGCTCGAGCAGTCGGGGATCGTCACTCGCATGGCCGTCGTGACCGAAGCGCTGACCGCGCGCGGCGGCGACGCGACCAAGTACGACCAGTACATCGCGGCCTCGACGACGCCCGAGCTCGCCGACGTCGGCGGCATGTTCGACTTCGCCGTCGAGTGGGCCAAGAACCCCGAGGGCGGCGTGCAGCTGGCGATCAACTTCGGGCTCTTCTTGCTGACGCTGCTGCTGTTCCGGGTGGTCAGCGGCCTCGCGGCG
>CAZTQF010000797.1:0-1756 GCA_964615255.1 uncultured candidatus Brocadiaceae bacterium
GCGGTGGTCGGCACGCGACCGCTGGCGAGGACGTCGGCCAGCACGTTGCCGGGGCCGACCGACGGCAGCTGATTCTGGTCCCCTACGAAGACCAGCGTCATCGTCGGCGGTACTGCCTGCAGCAGCGAGAAGGCCAGCTGCACGTCGAGCATCGACGCCTCGTCGACGACGAGCATGTCGCCCTCGAGCGGGTTGGACTTGTCCCGCGCGAAGCGACCCGCGCCCGGCGTGAACTCCAGCAGCCGGTGCAGCGTACTCGCGTGGTGGCCGGTCGACTCCTCGAGCCGCTTGGCGGCGCGGCCAGTCGGCGCGGCCAGCGAGAGTCGGAGTCCTTTCTGCGCCAGGATCTGAACCAGCGCTCGCACGATCGTCGTCTTGCCGACGCCAGGTCCGCCGGTGATCACCGACACCCGCTCGCGCAGCGCGCGGATGATGGCGTCGCGCTGCTGGTCGGCGAGCTCCATGCCCGAGACCTGCGCAAACCACCGGACCGCGGACTCGGGTTCGACCGGGAGCGGATCCGCGTCGCTCAGGAGCAGCGCGTCGAGCGCCCGCGCGGCGCCGTCTTCGGCCTCGACCAGGGCCGTCGGATACACGACCGGTGACGGGTCGTCGTGAAGCAGGACCGGCCCGGGCGGCAGCTGCCGCGCGACGCGGCCAGCGGTCGCGAGCTCGGGGAGGCGCGCGGCGATGGCCTCGTCCGGGCACGAGACCAGCTCGCTCGTGCGCCGCACCAGGACGGCTTCGGGGAGGTAGCAGTGGCCTTCGCGCGCCGCCTGCCCCAGCACGAACTCCACGGCGGCGTCGAGCCGCTCGTCTGCCATCGGATCGATCCCCAGCTGGCCGGCGAGGCGATCCGCCGTGCGAAACCCGACGCCGATGACGTCGTCGGCGAGGCGGTAGGGGTTGGCTTGCACGAGCGCCGAGGCGTTGGCTCCGTAGCGCTTCACGATCCGCGCCGCGAGCCCCGCGCCGAGCCCGTGCGCGCGCAGGAACACGAGCACGTTCTGCAGGTCCTTCTGGGCCTTGACGGCCTCGGAGAGCTCTTCGATCTTCCTGGGTCCGAGCCCCCGGATGGCGCGCAGCTGCTCGGGATCCTCCTCGATCACCCGCAAGGTGTCGGCGCCGAACTTCTGCACGATCTTCTCGGCCGTCGCCGGTCCGACACCCTTGACGAGTCCCGACGCCAGATAGGCCTCGATCCCGGCGGCCGTCGAGGGCGCGACGGCCTCGAAGGTCTCGACCTTCACCTGTTCGCCGAACTTGGGGTGGGTGTCGAGCGAACCCTGGATCCGCAGGCGCTGCCCCTCCTTCAGCTCCGCCATCGGCCCCACGGCTGTAACCGTCTTCCCGGTGGATTCTTCGGTCAGCCTCAGGACCGCCCAGCCCGAGTCCGGGTTGCGAAAGGTGAAGCGCTCGATGGTGCCCTCGAGGTCGACTCCACGGCTCTGGCTCTCGCTGCTCATCGAAAGTTGGGCGGTGCGGCATGTTGTCTTCACGCCGCGATCC
Source organism: uncultured candidatus Brocadiaceae bacterium (assembly GCA_964615255.1). Taxonomy (GTDB): domain Bacteria; phylum Planctomycetota; class UBA1135; order UBA1135; family UBA2386. The sequence goes on from CAZTQF010000797.1 coordinate 1,510, forward strand.
GCTAAGGTGTTACGCCCTTTTCGTCCGTCCAGTCAGCACGGTCTGGTCAGGATATGTCAGCCGGGTTCGCGGCGCCAAGACGGCGCGCGGGCTCCTGTCAGCCTACTCCTTTCAGCTCCCTTCCCTTCGCATGATCCGCGTTCAGGTCCGCCCCAATGAGCCGCTCGAGGCTGCGCTGCGTCGCTTCAAGCGCCAGTGCAACTACGCCGGCATCTTCCGGCTCGCCAAGAAGTACAACTTCTTCGAG
>CAZTQF010000798.1:0-1754 GCA_964615255.1 uncultured candidatus Brocadiaceae bacterium
GGAGGGATCGACCGTCGCCGTCAACGCCGGGCTCCCGACCTGCGCGGCAGGCCTGGGCCAGTTGCACCCGGGCGCCGCGTGCGCGGCCACGGGCCCCCACCACGCAGGCGTCTGCACCATCGTGTCGTATCGGAACGCCTGGTAGCCGTCGCCGCCTCCGAGCAGCGCTCCATGGACCGAAGCGTCGACGGTCGACGCGGTGGTCGTCTCCCCGCCGCCTGCGTAGGTCTTGACGGCGGGGCACACCCGCCGATTCGGCACCCCGGCCAGGATGCAGGCGAGGCGCGCATACTCCGCCGTCTTGGCGACGTAGTCTCGGTGACCCGCGTAGCTGCTGTAGATCGACCCGTCCGCCGAATACGCCATGGGGATCAGCGCGTCGAGCAGCGGCGCGAGCGCCTGCCAGTCCTGCCCGTACTGGGCGGCGAGCGCGGCGCGCACGGCGCCGTAGCCCTGGAACACGCCGTCGTAGACGGGGCCGTCGAAGGTGTAGCGGCTGGCGACCAGGTAGGCGTGCAGCGAGAGCGCGCCGATCCGCGCGCGCACGTCCGAGACGAAGTCGGTCACGTGCTGCGCGACGGCGCCAGCCGATCCGACGTAGCGGACGTAGTCGAGCGCGAAGCCGTCGAGGTCGTAGACAGGCGCCCCGGACGGCTGCCACGCATCACAGAAGTAGTCGACGACGTCCAGCAGGTAGCTGCGGTGCGCCAGGTCGCTCGGTTGCGCCGATGCGTCGAAGCAGCGGATGACGCCGACCACCCGGATGCTCGCCGCGTGACAGGCCGCGGTCAGCTGCGGCAGGTCGACCCCGGCGCCGCCCGGCCGAACGCTCCCCCAGCTGGCGTTCCAGCCGCCGCTGCTGTCGGTCACCCAGAGTGTCCCCGTCTGCGATCCGGTCGCCCGAAACACGCTGACGTAGACGGTGTCGACGCCGTGCTGCTGGCAGTTGGTGACGACCTCAGGGATGCGCGACGTCATGTCGCCGACCAGGAACGGGAAGACCCCGACCGAGACGTCTGAGGAGGGCGCCTGCGGCACGCCGTCTGTCGCGAGCGCGCCGACGAGCGCCGCGGCCGCAGCGATTCGTAACATCCGCTCACAATAGCAGGAGCGGGCCGGTTGGGCGCCGCAGCGAGGGGCGCCCAGGGCATCATGGACCCAGCACCCCCCACTCCAACCTGACATGACCAAGCACCTATGGGTCGCCGTGAGCCTGACGGCCGCGGCGCCGATCGTCTCCGCGCAGCAGTCCATCCTGTTCACGGGCCGGTTTCCGTTTGTCAGCGTCGAGGCCGCCGTTCAGGGCGGGTCGATCGTGCAGATGAGCGAGTTCGACCTCAGCTACTCGACGCCCTTCCCCGGCTACGCGGTCGGCCGCACGCTGCTCGGCGCCAACACCATGCACGCCTACCTCGGCGACGGAGACCAGAACGGCGACTACCTCAAGTTCGACGGCTGGAAGCCCTCCTACTTCACCAACGTCGGCATCGACGGCGTGTTCGTGAAGCACGGCGTGACCGCGCCGACGTTTCAGGACGTCTTCTGGACGCCGCGCCTCGACGCCGCGACGACGCCGCTCGAGGTGCTCACCGCCGGCGGCACGCCGACGCCGCTCGCCGAGGGTGACTGGGTCCGCCTGCTGCCCAACGGCGACTGCGAGTTCTTCCTGACCCAGGCGCAGCTCGCGATCGCTGCAGGCCCCCAGCCCAACAACGACGTGCCGAGCGCCGGCGCGCTCGCGCAGGCCGCCAACG
>CAZTQF010000799.1:0-1753 GCA_964615255.1 uncultured candidatus Brocadiaceae bacterium
TCTCGATCGACGGACACTGCTCCTGGAGCGCCTCGGCGTCGGCGAGGGTCAGGTCCTTGCGCAGCCGCAGCGCGCGGTCGGGCCGCCCGGTCTGGATGAAGGGCGCGCGCGAGACGTAGACGTTGTCGGTGCCGAACTGCTCGACCTGGTCGACGACCGACTGACGGAAGCCGTTGAGAACCGACGCGACCGTGACCACCAGCAGCACCCCGATGAAGATCCCGAGGATCGTCAAGAACGACCGGAACCGGTTCGCGAGCAGCGTCTCGAACGCGAGCAGCGTGTTCTCCCGGACCGACAGCAACCAGCGGCGCATCTACTCGGTCCTCAGGGCTTCGATGGGGTCCAGCGCCGCGGCCCGGCGCGCGGGGCTGATGCCGAAGAACACGCCGATGCCGGTGCACACGAAGAACGCGACCGGCGGCGCCCAGCTCGGGAACTCCGCAGGCAGCGGGGTGAAGGTCCGGAGCCCCCAGGACAGCGCGTACGCGACCATGACGCCCAGCACGCCGCCCACGCAGGACAGCAGCGTCGACTCGATCAGGAACTGCGCCACGATGTCGCGCTGCCGCGCGCCGACGGCCTTGCGGACGCCGATCTCCCGGGTCCGTTCGATCACGGACACCAGCATGATGTTCATGATGACCACGCCGCCGACGACGAGCGAGATGCCGACCACGAACAGCGCGATGCTGAAGATCGTCGTGGTCAGGCTCCGCCAGAGGTCGTTGATCCCGGCCGCGGTCAGCATGTCGAAGTCGTCCTCCTCGGCGGGCCGGAGGTGGTGGCGCGCGCGCAGGATCGCGCGCACCTCGTCCATGCACTCGTCCATGCGCGCCGCGTCCGCGGCCTGCACGCTGATGCGGACCGACCGGTCGGTCCCGTAGAGCTTGCGGTGCAGGCTGTAGGGGATCTTGACGAAGTTGTCCTGAGAGACGCCGAGGAACGAGCCCTTCTTCTGAGCCGTCCCGACGACGCGCACGCGCTGCCCCTTGATCCGCAGCTCCTTGCCGATCGGGTCGACGTTGGCGAACAGCTGCTCGACGACGTCGTTACCGATGAAGGCCACCGGCACCGCGCGGCGCTCCTCGAAGGGCAGGATGATGCGGCCGTCGGCCACCTCGAACGGCTCGATCTCGAGGATCCCCGGCGTGATCCCGCCGACCTCGCAGCTCTTGAGCTGCGCGTCGCCGCGCTGCACGTCGGCCGTCGAGCGGACCTGCCACGCGACCTCCTTGGCCGAGGTGCAGAGGTCGCGCACGGCGTGTGCGTCCTCGCGACGGAGCTTGCGGTTGCGCCGGATCGCGTCCAGGAAGTCCTGCCGGTTGGTGATGATGCCGAACCGCTGGACCGTGAACGTGCCCTGCCCGAGGTCGGACAGCTTGTCGGCGACGTACTTGTTGAGCCCCTCGATCACCGCAGCGGTCGCGACGATCGCCGCGATGCCGATGATCACGCCGAGCAGGGTCAGAAACGACCGGAGCCGGTTGGCCCAGATCGACTCCACCGCGAGCCGCGCCGCTTCGACGACGTTCAAGGCGCGGCGTCCTCGGCCGCAGGCGCGGGGTTGCGCTCGTCGCTGGCGATCAGGCCGTCGCGGATCGTCACGACCCGCCGCGCGTGGTCCGCGATCTCGCGCTCGTGCGTGACCAGGACGATGGTGTTGCCCGCCGCGTGGAGCCGCTGGAACAGCGCCATGATCTCCGCGGAGGTCTTGGAGTCGAGGTTGCCCGTTGGCTCGTCGGCAAGTAGT
>CAZTQF010000800.1:0-1742 GCA_964615255.1 uncultured candidatus Brocadiaceae bacterium
TCAAGTGCACGTGCTGATCTTCACCAGCCACGAGTGCCCAATCGCCAACGCATACGCGCCCACGCTCCAGGAGCTGGAAGCAGAGTGGTCCGAACAATCCCGCGTTCGGCTCTACTTGCTGCACGTCGACCCCGACCTCTCCCGGGAGCAAGCGCGACGGCACGCGCGGGACTACCAGCTGCCCGGAACCGTCCTGCTCGACCCGACGCAGGCAGCCGCGCACGCCTGCGGGGCGACCATCACGCCGGAGGCTGTGGTTCGGACCGCCCAGGGTCAGGTCTACCGAGGCCGCATCGACGACCAGTGGCGCAAGCTGGGCAGTCGCGCTCCCGAAGCGAGCCGCCGCGACCTGAGAGAGGCGGTGGCCCGAGCGCTCACGGGCCGCGCGGTCCCAGCGCCCCACCCCCCCGCGGTCGGCTGCCTGCTGCCCGAGCCGCGGCGCTAGGCGTCTTGGCGGGCTCTTTTTTTTGCCGTTTTTGCGAAGCCGAAGCGACCCCACCGGCTTCGGGGATCTGCTGCCGAGAGGCTACTTTTCACTACCTAGTGGGTTGCAGACCTTGGACAGGCGCAATAAGTAGTGGCTCCCTGCGGCGTAAGCTGCTTTCGCTTTCTGGCACGTGGAGCCACGGAGCGCGCCTGTGACGCCTCCGCTCTGAGCTGGATCGAAAGATGATCGCTGTGGGGCCCGGGTCGTTGGTCGCGGCTCGGGAGTGTGTTCTCAAGCAGTCCCAGAGCAGTTCGCATCGTGGTCTCGCCCTTGGTCGGGGCGACCACGACACCCTGTCGCGATCTCCCAGATCCCGGTCCGCGCCACCTCGTCGCAGACCCGTCCGGGGGGCCATGCATCGCTGCAGGGAGCGTCGCGCGCTGTGCGGGCCTGTCCATGTCAGAAGAGCAGTCGTCCCGGGCATGTGTGGGGACGGCACATTGAATCGGGCGGTCTGGTCACCGCCCCAGCAGGTTCAGGAGGAACGGACGTGAAGATCAGCCGGCGGTTCACTGGAAAGGGCAAGTCCCCCTACGAAGGCATCCCGTTCACCAAGCGGAACTCTGAGATCCGCAACCCCGATGGCTCGCTCGTCTTCGAGGCGCGCGACATCGACGTCCCGGCCCACTGGAGCCAGGTCGCGGTCGACATCCTGGCGCAGAAGTACTTCCGCAAGGCGGGCGTGCCCCAGGTCGACGCCGACGGAGCGCCGATGATGGACGCCGACGGCAACGCGGTGCTCGGCGGCGAGCGCGACGCGCGCCAGGTGTTCCACCGCCTGGCAGGCTGCTGGCGCAAGTGGGGTGAGGACCACGGCTACTTCGACTCGGGCGAGGACGCGCAGGCGTTCGAGGATGAGCTGAGCCACATGCTCGCGTCGCAGCGGGCCGCCCCGAACTCCCCGCAGTGGTTCAACACCGGCCTGCACTTCAAGTACGGGATCACCGGCCCCGCGCAGGGGCACTGGTACGTCGACGACCCGGGGCAGAAGATCGGCGGCGACGAGGCGCTCAAGCAGGGGGCCGCCAAGGTGGCCGCGACGCTGAAGAAGAGCAGCAGCGCCTACGAGCGGCCGCAGCCGCACGCCTGCTTCATCCAGTCGGTCAGCGACGACCTCGTCGGCGACGGCGGGATCATGGACCTCTGGACCCGCGAGGCTCGCCTCTTCAAGTACGGCTCGGGGACCGGCAGCAACTTCTCCCAGCTGCGCGCCGAGAACGAGCCGCTGTCGGGCGGCGGCAAGAGCTCCGGCCTG
>CAZTQF010000801.1:0-1740 GCA_964615255.1 uncultured candidatus Brocadiaceae bacterium
GTGCATGGCGATGTCGTGCTTCGGCGCGCTGCTGCAGGACCTGCGGCTGTTCGTGACCCACGTGCTGCGCGTCGGCTTCTACCTGTCGCCCGGTCTCTACGGCATCGACGTCATCGAGCGCAAGCTCTCGACTTCGGTCGAAGCGCCCTGGAGCGACGCGCTCTATGTGGCCTACATGGCAAACCCGTTCGCGCTGCTGATCAGCGGCTACCGTGACGCCGTGATGTTCGGCGCGCCCGTTCCGTGGGAGTGGTGGCTGGCGCTCGCCGCAGAGTCCCTGCTCGTCCTGTGGGGCGGCTACCGCATCTACCAACACCATGACCGTCGCGTCATCAAGTTCCTCTGACAGCGCCGCGCGACCGCCGGTCATCGAGCTGCGCGACGTCGGGCTCTGGTTCCGGCTGCAGCACCGGGCGACGCGTTCGCTGCGCGAGCTGCTCACGGGCCGCGAGCCGCAGGCCGCGGTGAAGACCAAGTGGGCCTTGCGCGGCGTGAACCTGACCTGCCGAGAAGGCGAGAGCTGGGGCATCGTCGGCCACAACGGCGCCGGCAAGAGCACCCTGTGTCTCGTGCTGGCGAACATCCTCACGCCGGACGAAGGCGTCGCCGACGTGCGCGGTAAGGTCTCCGCGCTCGTGACGCTCGGCGCCGGGATCAGCCCGGAGCTCACCGGTCGCGAGAACGTGCTCCTCTACGCTTCGTTTCTCGGCATCCCCCGCGAGACGATCGTCGCCAACATGGACGAGATCGCCGAGTTCTCGGAGCTGCGGGACGCGCTCGACGACCCCGTGCGCACCTACTCCACCGGCATGCGCGCGCGCCTCGGCTTCGCGGTCGCGACGTCGCTCGAGCCTGAGGTCTTGATCCTCGACGAGGTGCTGGCCGTGGGCGACCGAGCCTTCCAGCAGAAGAGCCGGGCGCGGATGGAGGAGATGATGAGCAAGAGCAAGTGCATCCTCACCGTCTCTCACTCGGCCTCGTTCGTCCGCCAGGTCACGACCCACTGCTTGTGGCTCGACCACGGCGAGGTGCGGATGTCCGGACCGACCGGCGAGGTGCTGCGCGCCTACGAGGCGGCGTCGGACGGCAGCGTGTAGCCGGTGGTGGTGGCGAGCAGTCGCGCCGCCTCAGGACCAGCGCGCTTCGAGGGCCGCGATCACGCGCTCGGCGGTGTTCCCGTCCCACATCTCCGGGACCGCGTAGGACGACGGGTCGGCCGCCAGCGCCGCGCGCGCCAGCGCCAGGATCTTCTCGGGGTCGGTGCCCGCGAGCACGTTGCTGCCCTGGCTGATGGTGATCGGCCGCTCGGTGTTCTCGCGGATGGTCACGCAGGGGATGCGGTGCCAGGTCGTCTCCTCCTGCAGGCCGCCGGAGTCGGTGAGCACGATGCGGCTCTTCTGCACGAGCGCGGTGAAGTCGAGGTAGCCGAGCGGCTCCGTCAGCTTCAGCGAGGTCCGCTCGCCCGCTTCGCCGAGGCGTGCGCGTGTTCGCGGGTGGCACGGGAACACGAGCGGGACGTCTTGGGCGAGCTGTTCGAGCGCGCTGAGGATCCCGGCGAGCACGTCCGGCTCGTCCACGTTGCTGGGGCGGTGGAGCGTGACGACGCCGAACTCCTCGGGCAACTCCAGCCGCTCGCAGATGTCCGACGGAGCGAGGTGGTCGAAGCGGTGCTTGAGCGCGTCGATCATGACGTTGCCCACGCGCACGATGCGCGCCGGGTCGACGCCTTCGCGCACCAGG
>CAZTQF010000802.1:0-1739 GCA_964615255.1 uncultured candidatus Brocadiaceae bacterium
CGGCGTCTTCTCGTGCCTCGGCTTCGTGTTCGCGGGCAGGAAGATCCCGAGGCAGGCGCCTTGCCAGGCGCTGCTCGCGCTGCCCGGCGCGCTGCTCGGCGCCCAGCTGGCGCTCGGACTGCCCGCGATCCTGTTCCGGAGCTACCTCGTCGTCGTGATGATGCTGCTGCTCCGCCAGCAGCTGCGCCCGCTGCGCGCCGACGCTGCGCCGAGCCCGAGCTGGGCGCGCGCGCTCGGGTGCTTTTGCATCGGCCTGCACATGGGCTACGTCCAGGTCGGCACCGGACTCGTCGCGACGCTCGTGCTCTCCAAGGCCTACGACCGTGACCTGCTTTCGGTGAACGCCGCCAAGTCAGTCGTCGTCATCGTGTCGGCCGTGACCAGCGCCACCAGCCTCACGATCGCCGGCGCGATCACCTGGACGCCGGCCCTGTCGCTCGCGGCAGGGTGCGCCGTGGGCAGCTACCTCGCGAGCAAGTGGAGCGTCAAGAAGGGCGGCGACGCCGTGCGCAAGGTCGTGCTGGTGATCGCGACGGTGACGCTCCTGGAACAGGCGCGCCAGATCGCGCTGCTGCTGGCCGCGTAGCCGCGGACCGCGCGCCGGGCGCATTGCGACCTCGCGCGGCCGGCCGGCGACGCTACGTTCTGACGCCATGACCCGACACGTCGTCGTGACCGGTGCCAGCTCGGGCATCGGCGCTGCCTGCGCCCAGTCCTTCGCAGCCAAGGGGGACCGCCTCAGCCTGGGCGCCCGCCGCACGGGACGGCTCCCCGAGGTCGTCGACGGCGCGTTCTGCCACCAGCTCGACGTCACGAACCCGGCCAGCGTCGCGGCGTTCGTCCAGGCGGCGGTCGAGGCCAACGGCCCCATCGACGTCCTCGTCAACAACGCCGGCCTGGCGCGCGGCACCGAGCAGATCGCCGCCGGCACGGGCGAAGCCTGGCGGGAGATGATCGAGACCAACGTGCTCGGGCTGCTGGAGGTCACGCGCCGGGTCCTGCCGCACATGATCGAGCACGGCGGCGGTCACGTGGTCGTGATCGGCTCGATCGCCGGCCACAAGGCCTACGTCGGCGGCGGCGTCTACTGCGGCAGCAAGCGCGCGCTGCAGCCCATCTGCGAAGCGATCCGGATGGAGACGCTCGGCAAGAACATCCGGGTGACCAGCGTCGACCCCGGCATGGTCGACACCGAGTTCTCGGTCGTGCGCTTCCGCGGCGACGAAGAGAAGGCGAAGAAGGTCTACGAGGGCACCCGGCCGCTGGTCGCCGAGGACGTCGCCGAGTGCGTGCTGTTCGCCGCCGACCGACCCGCGCACGTCAACCTGGACAACATCCTGGTGATGCCGACCGACCAGGCCAACCCCTACTACGTGCACCGCGAGGCCTGAGCCGGCGCCGGGCGCGCGTCACTTCTTGGTCGGGACCTGCCGCCAGGCGTGAGGCCGCGGCAGCCGCGGCATGTGCATCGCCAGCAGCGCCATCGCCGTCCCGTAACCAGCCGAGCGGCCGAACTGGCGGTCGTTCCACGAGCCGTCTTCCTCGGTGGACCGCGCGAGCATGACCCGCATCTTCTGGCGGCACTCGTCGCGCAGCGCTTCGTCGGCGAGCAGCTCGATCGCCTGGGCGCAGTACATGTGGCCGAACAGGAAGTAGTAGGGCGCGATGCCGTAGGGCGGGATGTGGGTCCCCCGCTGGCTCTTGCGCACGGCGAGGTCGTCCCAGTGGTCGAAGAACAG
>CAZTQF010000803.1:0-1739 GCA_964615255.1 uncultured candidatus Brocadiaceae bacterium
GCCGATCAGCTCGCCGGTCGCCATCTTCGGCAGATACTTCTGCTTCTGCTCCTCGGTGCCGTAGGCGTGGATCGGGTACATGCACAGAGAGCCCTGCACCGACACGAACGAGCGCAGACCGGAGTCACCGCGCTCGAGCTCCTGGCAGATCAGGCCGCTGGCCACCGGCGACAGGCCCGCGCAGCCGTAGCCCTCGAGGCTGGCGCCGAAGACGCCCAGCTCGCCGAGCTCCGGGATCAGCTCGGTCGGAAACGTCGCGGCGCGGTTGTGCTCCTCGATGACCGGCATGAACCGGTCCGAGACCCATGACCGCACGGCGTCGCGGATCATGCGCTCCTCCTCGGAGTAGAGTTCGTCTACGTTGTAGAAGTCGAGGGCCTTGTACGGATCGCTCATGTCTTGGGGGTTCGAAGGGGCAAGCAGGATAGAGGCGAAGCTCCTGTGAGGGAACCCACCACGGACGACGCAATTGCCCCTTGTCCCATTTGCGGCTTCGCGAGCGCCTCGTCGCTCTGCGCGGTCTGCCGCGGCGAAGGCGTCGCGCTGGGGCGTCGAAGCGACCTTGCCATCGGCCCGGGCAACCCGCTCGCGGACGCGCTCCGCGGGTTGGACGACGTCCGGCGGGCCGTGCTCGCGCTGCTGTTCGAGGCTGAATTCGTCGGCGCGCTGCGCGGGCCGATCCTGGTCAATATGGCCGCGATGACCGCCTTCACGGTGGCGGGCTGGCGCTGGCTGCTGCCCGCGCTCGAGGCGCACTTCGCGAGCCGCGGCGAGCCCGGCGCCCACCTCTGGGTGTTGGCCGTCTGGCTCGGCGGCGGCCCGTCGCTGCTCGACCTGTGCGCAGGCTGGGCGATGGGACCGATCCGGCGCGCCGCCGAGCGGCACATGCTCGGCGCGACGCCGACCGCCCCTCCCGCCTCCGGTCCGCGGCTCCTGGAGCGCGTCCAGCTCCTGATGCTCGGCGCCGCCGCGGTCGTCCTGATGCTGGGCGCGGCGCTGGTACCCTGGGTGGGGCCGCTCTTCTGCCTCGCGCTGGGCGCGGGGGTCGCTGCGGTCGTCTACATGCAGCCGCCGCTCGCGGTGCGCGGCCTCGCGCCAAGGGCCCGCCTCGACGCGCTCCGACGCCAGCCGTGGCGCGCGCTCGGCGCGGGCCTGGGCCTGCAGCTCGCCGCGGCGGTGCCGTTCCTCAACGTGCTCGCGCTGCTGCCGGTCGCGACGGTCACCGCGACGAGCACCTACCTGCACATGGACAAGCGCCCTCGCGCCTCGACGCGCGCCTGAGGCGCGCCTGCGCCGTCGCGAAGCGCGCGCAGGTGCAACCGCGGCAGCCGGCGGATACACCAGTCCCCCCCATGGCACGCAAGATCCTGGTCACCAGCGCGCTGCCCTACGCCAACGGGCACATCCACCTCGGCCACCTGGTCGAGTACATCCAGACCGACATCTGGGTCCGCTTCCAGCGCCTGCGCGGCCACGAGGTCGCCTACATGTGCGCCGACGACACGCACGGCACCGCGATCATGATCCGCGCGGAGAAGGAAGGCCGACCGCCCGAAGAGCTGATCGCCGAGATGTCCGCCGCGCACCAGCGGGACTTCGCGGCGTTCGGGATCTCGTTCGACCACTACGGCTCGACGCACAGCGACGCCAACCGCGAGGTCGCGCACGAAATCTGGGCCAGGCTCGAGGAGCAGGGCCTGGTCGAGCAGCGCGCCGTGCCGCGTCTGTTCGACGAGCAG
>CAZTQF010000804.1:0-1736 GCA_964615255.1 uncultured candidatus Brocadiaceae bacterium
GGAAGTGTTGTGGCGCCGGGATATGTCTTCACATGCCGGTCTCGGTGCCGACGATGTACTTGCTGCACCCGTCCTCCTGCACGAACTGGAGCAGCTTGGACGTCGAGCCGACGTAGTCGGCGAGCAGCAGCACGTGGTCCTCGCACTCAGGGTGCGCGATGAACTTGGCGTCGGGGTGCTGGGCCTTGAGCTTGACGATTTTTTGCGAGCTGAAGGTCTCGTGCACCATGCAGGCCCCTGGCCACAGGTCCATCTGCCGGCCGGTCTTCTTCATCAGGAACGCGCCGAGGTTCTTGTCGGGGCCGAACAGGATCGGGCGGTCGGCGGGGATCGAGGCGATCACCTTCTCGGCGTTGGACGAGGTGCAGATCATGTCCGCCTCGGCCTTGGTGCCGGCGCTACAGTTGATGTACATGACCACGAAGTGATCGGGGTGCTGCGCTTTCCAGGCGCGCAGCTGGTCGGGCGGGCACTGCTCGGCGAGCGAGCAGCCCGCCTCGAGGTCGGGCAGCACGACCGTCTTGGCCGGGTTCAGGATCTTGGCCGTCTCGGCCATGAAGTGCACGCCGCAGAACAGGATCACCTCGGCGTCCTTTGCGTCGCGGGCGCGCTTGGCCAGGTCGAGCGAGTCGCCGAGGTGGTCGGCGACGTCCTGGATGTCGGGGTCCTGATAGTAGTGCGCCAGGATCACGGCCTTGCGCTCCTCGCGCAGCCGGTCGATCTCCGCGAAGAGGTCGAGCGTCGGGTCGATGGAGCCCACGTCGGGCGGCGAGGAGGACGTCATGCGGCGATCATCGGCCAAAGGGCGCGGGGAGCCAAGCGCGGCGGCGCGGCGGCGCCGCTGCGGCCGCCGGCCGGCGCTAGGCCCCGTCGCCCTTCTTGGCCGCCGCCTTCTTCGAGGCGACCTTCTTGGCGGCCTTCTTCTTGGCCACCTTCTTGGCGGTCTTCTTCTTCGCCGCCTTCTTCTTCTTGGCCGGGCCCTTCGCGGCCCGCGCGTCGATCAGCTCGACGGCGCGCGCGAGCGTCAGGTCCTCTTCTTTCTCGTCCTTGGGCAACGACGCGTTGGTCGTTCCGTCCGAGACATAGGGGCCATAGCGGCCGTCGAAGAGCTTGATCGGCAGCTCGGACTCGGGGTGGTTGCCGAGCTCCTTCTTCGGCTGCGCCGCGGCGCGGCGGCCGCGCTGCTTGGGCTCGCTGAACAGCTTGAGCGCCTCCTCCATCGTGAAGGTCAGCGGCGAGCCGTCGGCCGGGATGCTGCGCGTGTCCGTGCCCCACTTGAGGTAGGGGCCGAAGCGGCCGTTGGCGGCCAGCAGCGGCAGCTCGTCGGGCTCTTCGGCGAGCGGCGGCTTGCCGACGCCGACGGTGCGCGGCAGCGCGAGCGTGGCCAGTGCCTCCTGCAGGGTGACGGTCTCGGGCTCCATGCCCTTGAGGAGCGAGGCCATCTTGGGCTTCTCCTCTTTCTTGAGCTTCTTGCCCTTGGGTACCTCGGGCATCTCGCCGAGCTGGAAGTAGGGGCCGAAGCGGCCGACCTTGACGTAGACCGGCAGGTCGGTCTCCGGATCCTTGCCGAGCTCCTTCGGGCCCTCGCCGCCTTTGACCAGCAGCTCGATCGCCGCGGCGAGAGTCATCTCGTCGGGCGGCATCTCGTCGGGCACGCTGACGCGCTTCTCGCCGCTCGACAGGAACGGTCCGTAGCGGCCGACACGAACCACCACGTCGTCAGTCACGGTGATGCT
>CAZTQF010000805.1:0-1731 GCA_964615255.1 uncultured candidatus Brocadiaceae bacterium
TCGCGTCGCCGAGCTGCAGCCAGCCGACCCGGCGAGCGCCCTTGGGCAGCGCCGACGCGGCCCCCTTCAGCAAGGCCCGTCGCAGGGCGAGCTCTGAGCCCTGCTGCGCGAGCGTCAGCAGGCCGCGCTGCGTCGCCGCGTCGCGGCTGCGCGTGGCCCGCCGGGCCAGGTCCTCCACTGCCGCCGCGACCTCGGCCCTGACGCCGCCCGCAGATCCAGCCTGCACCGCCGCGATCACGTCGACCAGGTGGGGGTGCGCGGCCGCCGCGACGCAGCCCCGGAGCGTCGCGTCGGCGGGCGCGGTGAGCACGAGGTCGGCCAGCCACCGCACGCCGCGCGGCAGCGCGCGCCCCTCGTCGAGGTCGTCGTGTCGCAACGCGTCACCGACGGCGAGCGCGGCGTGCCAGCGCACGTTCGCCGGCGCGGTGGCGTCGAGCCGCTCCAGCGCCTTCCACAGGTGGCCGTCGTGCCGCGCCAGCCCCGCGCCCGCGCGCTGCCACGCGAAGCTCTGCACGCCGGCGTCCGCGTCGCGGACGAACCGGCGGGAGTCGCCGACGCGCCAGTCACCGAGCCCCTCGACGGCCGCCAGCGCGGCGATCCGCACCGCCGCGCGGCCGTGCGTCAGCAGCGCGCGCACCGCGGGCAGGGCGGCTCGCAGGTCGCGCTGCACGAGGTGCTGCAGCGCGAGGTCGCGCACCGCGCCGTTAGGGTGCGCGAGCGCCGCGGCCACCTCCGCGGGCGCCGCCTGCGCCAGGCGAGGTGGCGGCGGCGCCTGGGTCGCGACCTTGGGCACGACCCGCCAGATGCGCCCCTTGTGGACCGGCTGCTCGAGGCCGCGCTTCTCCACCTGATCGCGCAGGAACGACGTCACGTAGTTGCGGTGCTGGATGACGCCGCGGTACATGTCGACCACGTAGAGCGCGCCGTCCGGGCCGTTCTTGAGGTCCACGGGACGGAAGCGCTCGTCGGTCGAGGTCAGGAACTCGTCCTGTTCGGCGGCGTACGCGTTGTCGGCCGCCATGCGTCCGTCCTGGTCGCGGAGCTGGAAGCGCCGCACCAGGTTGCCGCACGGCTCACAGACGAACACGTCGCCGTCGAACGGCAGCAGCGCGCCCCGGTAGGCGCAGGGCGAGCAGACGCCGGTCGTGCGCGTGAGCGTGTAGTCCTTCAGTAGCCCTTCGCGGTAACCGCGGTTGACCCCGGGCGTGATGTGCGACGGCCAGACGCGCTGGTCGGAGACGACCCGGTGGCTCAGTCCTGGCAGCCCGCCCACGGGCTGCGCGGACACCCCGTGGCGGCCGGGCAGCAGGTCACAGCGCAGCCAGTCGGCGTTGCTGTTGAAGTAGAAGCGGCCGCGGTCATCCATCGACAGCCCCCACTGCCCGCCGCCGTTGCCCTGCTCGACCTCGAAGGCGCCTGGTCCGATCCAGCGCAGCAAGCGGCGGTCGTTGGCGAGGTGGATGCGGTTGTCGAGCCCCCAGACCAGCCCGTTGCCGGCGTGCTCGGGGTTCCCCGTGCCGGCCTCGAAGCCGTCGAGCACGACCTCGCGGGGGCCGTCGGCCACCAGGTCGCCGTCCGCGTCGGGCATCCAGACCAATTGCGGCGGCGTGATCACCAAGGCGCCGCCGCGCATCGGCAGCACCGCGCGCGGCAGCACGAGCCCGTCGGCGAACACCGTTGAGCGGTCGGCCACGCCGTCGCGGTCGTCGTCGTGCAGAACTACTATTCGAC
>CAZTQF010000806.1:0-1729 GCA_964615255.1 uncultured candidatus Brocadiaceae bacterium
CCAACGAGGACGCCGGCGGCGCCGTCGACGACGGCGAGGCGACGCTGCTGATCGTCGCCGACGGCCACCACGGCCACCGCGCCAGCCACGCGCTGGTGCGGCGCGCGCTGAGCCTGGACGTCCCCCGCGACGCGCTGGAGCTGCTGGCCGCGCTGCGGCACCTCGCCGGCGGCGACGCCCACCCTGACGCCAGCGCGAGCACCCTGATGCTGGCGGTCCTCGACCGGCGGCGCCGCCGCGGGTTCGGCGCGAGCTTCGGTGACTCGTCGCTGACGCTGCTCCGGCGCGGCGCGCGTCCGGTCCCGCTCTCGCGCAAGGACGACCGCTACGTGACCCCCTGGGCACCGCCGACCCTCGACCCGCGGCGCGCGCACGAGTTCGAGTTCGACGCGCCGCCAGGCAGCCTGCTCGTGGCCTACACCGACGGCGTCGACGAGTGCTGCTACGGGACGCCGGAGCGATCGCTCGGCCTCGGCGACATCGCCGACGTGCTCGAACGCGTCGACGCGCGCGAACAGGACGAGCCGCAGGCGTTCGTGGAGCAGCTCGCGCGCGCCGCGCTGCGCGGGGCGCAGCCGGACGCTGGGGGCCAGGACAACATCGCGATCGTCGCGAGCCGCGCCTAGCGCGGGTCTGGGCGCCCTGCCTCAGCGGTCGCGGAGGCGATCGAGCAGCTGGACGCCCCGCGCGTCACCGGGGTGCTGCAGCAGGTAGCGCTCCACCTCGCGCTCTGCGCCGGCGGCGTCTCCCTGCTGATCGAGCAGCTCGGCCAGCGTCAGCCGCAGGCGCGACGTGGGTGCTGTGCGCAGGGCACGACGCAAGGCCTCGACGCCGCGGACGAGGTCGCCGTCCTCGACCAGCAGCCGGGCGTGGACCCCGAGCAGCCGCGCTGGCGTGTCCTCGTCGAGGGCGCGCTGCTCGAGCAGCTCG
Source organism: uncultured candidatus Brocadiaceae bacterium (assembly GCA_964615255.1). Taxonomy (GTDB): domain Bacteria; phylum Planctomycetota; class UBA1135; order UBA1135; family UBA2386. The sequence goes on from CAZTQF010000806.1 coordinate 931, forward strand.
AGCGTGCGCGCGCGGACGTCGGCGGTGACGGCCTCCCACTCGGGTTCGCGCTGCAGCCGCGGGAGCAGGCCTACGAGCAGCTCGACGTCGTCGAACGCGACCGCGGCTGCGACGTCCGGCCGGCGCGCCTCGTCGAGCAGGGCGCGGAGCACGCGGTCGGACCTGGCGCCGACCTGCAGGGCGCGGGCGAAGGCCGCCACCGCGCGCACGTCGTCCCGCCCCAGCAGATACCGACCGGCCGAAAGGCACGCCGCGGGGCTCTCGGGCGACATGTCCATGCCCCGGATCACCCACTCGCCCGCCTCTTCCTGGCCGAGCCAGTCCACGCCGAGCTGCCCCGCGAGCGACCAATACAGCCCATAGGTCGGCGCGTGCTGCCGCGCCGCGAGCGCCCGGTCCTGCGCTGAGCTGGCCGCGGACTGCAGCACCTCGAGCGCGGCGGCCGGGATCTCCTGCCCGGGCTCCAGCCCCGCGAACTGCTCCTGTGTCGCGAGCTGCCAGCCGAGAGTCGCGCGCCGGAGCAGATACTCGGCGTGGCTCGGCCGGAGCGCGACCGCGCGATCGACGAGGTCGATCCGCCGACGCAGCACGTCGGCGTCGAGACTCGGAGCGCGCGGCCTCGCCAACGCTTCGGCCTGTCGCCACGCTGCGTCTGCGGCGTGCGCCCGCCAGAGGCTCGGCGCCGCCGCGAGCAGCAGCGCGAACGCGCTCGAGCCAAGCAGCACGAACAGCGACCGGCTGAGGCGCGACGTCACCGGCGCAGCGCCGCGCGCGGTCGCGGCGGCGGCGCACAGCAGCG
>CAZTQF010000807.1:0-1728 GCA_964615255.1 uncultured candidatus Brocadiaceae bacterium
ACGCCGGCGACCTGCTCGGCAAGCGGCTGGCGGTCGAGGCGGCTCCGATGTCCGCTGGCGCGCCGGTCACAGGCGGCGCGGCGACCTGGGCGTTCGCGGCGCGGCTGCCGCGGCGCAGCTACCGGATCGTGTCGCCGTCGCTCGAGCTGGGCCGCCTCGAATACGGCAACAACCTGCAGGTCCGCCTGGAGCCAGCGGACTACGTCTCGTCGGTGCGCTGGGACTGGGGCGACGGCGAGGCCGAGCAGGCCTCGCCGGCCGAAGACCGGGCGCACGCCTACGGCCTCGACGACGGCGGCGCGCGCCGCGTGCTCGCCACGCTGAGCCGGATCGACGGCACGACGGAGCAGGTGCAGCTCCTGTTCGACTTCGTCGTGCCGCGGCTGGCGATCGAGACGACCGGCGTCGCGCGGCTCAACCGCAGCCTGGAGCTCCAGATCGGCCCGGCGTCGCTGGCGGCGAAGATCACCGAGGTCCGCTGGGACTTCGGCGGCGGCTTCGGCGCGCCCGAGCGGGACCTGAAGACCAGCTACATGTGGACGGATCAAGCCGGCGCCGTCGAGGTGCGCGCCCGCGTCAAGATGGATGACGGGACCGAGCGCACGCTGTTGCCCGCGACCGTCAACGTCCACGCCAGCCGCACGGTGCGCGCAGCCCCTGAGGTGATCGGCGGCACGACGCACGGCGCGGTCGAGCTGCGCGCCAACGTGACGCCCGACAGTGATTATGCCTCGATCGAGGTCGAGGTGCTCAAGGACGGCGAGTCGGTCACGACGCTGACGGGGGACGTCGCGTCCCACGCGATCGTCGAGAACGAGTTCGGCCTCTACGAGTTCCGGTTCCGCGCGCGCCGCGTCGCGACGCCGGAGAACCCGGAGACCGTGGTCGAGCTCGGGCAGATCGGGCGTACGTATCGCTTGCGTCGTTGGGCGCTCGCGATGTCGGTGCTCATGGGCGGCGGCTTCTTGCTCTACGTGCTGCTGCGCGGCGCGCTGTTCAAGCAGTATGCGCGGTCCTGGAAGCTCCGCTTCACGACCGACGACGTGATGGGGGCCGAAGATCTCGGGTCGCTCGCGACCCGCATGGTCCGCCTCCGCAGCCTCAAAGGAGACCGCTGGAGCTGGTTCCGATGGCGGAAGCAGGTCGACGTCGAGGCCAAGGAGCTGGTCCGCAAGTTCGGCGAAGACGCGGCCGACGAGGGCGTGTCGCGGCTGGCGGAGAGCACCAGCGCGCTGCGCGTGCGTGCGCGGCGACCCGGTACGTTGACCAGCCCGAACGACCAGTGGGACGGCCCCTACACGCCGACGAACCACCGCGGGCTCGAGGTCTATCGCCTGCCGGCGCCGCGCTCGCGCCCCCAAGAGAAGACGCTCTACGCGTGGCTGGAGGCCAAGAACTGGTCGCCGGTCTACATGATGACGATCTGGGTGCTCGCGCTCGCGGGGCTCGGAGCGTGGGTCTGGTTTGCTACCGCGCGGTGCTTCATCTTCTGAGCATGCGCGAGACACGGGAAGTCCTAGACAGAGGTGAGTCGTGGCTGTGATGAATGAAGTCCACTGCAAGGTGTTCGTCGGGTTCGGTGGCTCAGGCTGCAAGACGCTGCGGGAGCTGGCGCGCGAGTTCGCGGCGGACAAGGAGCTCGCGGGCCGGTGTGAATCCGAGGCCTACTTCCTGCTCGTAGACACCGACCAGGGCGACCTCGAGAGGTACACGCAAGAGATCGAGAGC
>CAZTQF010000808.1:0-1727 GCA_964615255.1 uncultured candidatus Brocadiaceae bacterium
ATCGGGATGACGGTCATGGTCGGGGGGGGGGGGGCTGAGGGCTCGGGTGACTGGTGGGGTTCTCTGGGGAGGCGGGGGGTCGCAGGGCTACTCGCCGCCGTCGTCGCCTTCGAGGTCGTCTGCGTCGTCGAAGAACTCGCTGAGGTCCTTGTGGTGGCGGCGCCAGAACGCAAACCACTGCCGCACGCACGACTGTCGCTCCAACTTGTCCTTCGCGGGGTCGCCGCTGTCGCGGACCTGGTAGTTGACCGCGTAGCCGGTCCAGTTGGCGATCGCGCGGTTGAGCTGGCTGAGCTCCATGTTGTGCGCGTTGGGGTCCTCGTAGCGCTCGAACATGGCGTTGAGCACGCGGGGCACGACGGCCTGTTTCTCGGCCATCTCGCGCACCTTGAGCGTCGCGCGCATGAACAGGCCGCCGGGCGCGTTGTCGTCCGCGCTGGCGATGATGTCGGCGACGCACTTGTCGGCCATCTCGCGCTGCTGCGGGGTCGCCTCCTCCCAGTGCGGCATCGGGCCGGGCTCGGACTCCTGCACGGTGCGGGTGCCGGCCGAGTCCGTGATCGTGACGCTCTTGGCCTTGGCGATGTTCTCGTTGATCTCGTAGCGCTTGACGCCGGGGTTCTTGCCGGGCGCGTAGATGGGCTCGCGGACCATCTTGAAGCTGGTCACCTTCACGGTGTTGTCCTCCACTTGGAAGGTCACCGAGAAGATCCCGTTGGTGTTGCGCTTGAAGGTCGCGTCGCCCGATCGCGGGGTGACGAACACCTGGCCGCTGCCCTTCTGGGCGGTCATGTCGGCGTCGGAGTCGAGCTGCGCGCTCGACTCCATGGTCCGGAACAGCGTCGTCGACGCGTCCGTCTGGAGGCCGTTCACGACCGCCGAGGTGTCCGCGCTGTCCAGGCCCAGCTGCTTGGAGAGGGCGCGCAGGTCGCTGTGCCGCGCGAGCACCAGCTGGTTGTTCGACGCGATCGCGTTGGCCCACGACGCCAGCTCGAGCGCGCGCGGGTGGTCTCCCCGGGTGTACTGCGGCGCCGTCGGCTGCTGGACGGTGCGCTTCTTGACGGGCTTGGGGTCCGAGCCGCCGCCCAGCGCCATGAAGATGCCGATGATGGCCACGGCGGCGACGCCGAAGATGACGTAGGTCTTGCTGTGGTCGGGCTTCTGCGCACGGCGTCCCGCGGTGCTCTTGGCGATGAAGACCCGGTGGCACGAGGCGCACTCGATCTTCTGGTCCATCATGTTCTCGCCGACGCGGTAGCCCGCGCCGCATTGCGGGCAGTGGATGTCGACCTTGCCGTCCGTTCGCGCGCGCGGGGCGCGGCGTCCGCCGCTGGCGCGCCCGGCGCCGGCGCGCGACGAGCTGGTTCGATCGGAGCCCGCGCGGCCGGAGCCGCTGCGGCGGGAGGCGGAGGAGCGGCGTTTGGCCACGGGGGAACCTACCGGGGTAGAGGGGAGGAGTGGGGGCGGACGGCCGAGACCGTAGTGCCGCGCCAGCCGTGGATCAACGGCCGCGGCGCGCGGGGCGGCGCGCGGGTTCGGTTCAGCTCGGGCTCGCCCACGGACGCGCATCCCTTACACCATGGGCATGCGGTTCCGCCTGAAGAGCGACATGCAGCCAGCAGGGGACCAGCCCCAGGCGATCGAGACGTTGGCGGGATGGATCCAGGGCGGCGCGCGGGCGAGCACGCTGCTCGGCGTGACCGGGTCGGGCAAGACCTTCACCACCG
>CAZTQF010000809.1:0-1718 GCA_964615255.1 uncultured candidatus Brocadiaceae bacterium
GCGAGAGGTCGAGTCCGTCGGTCTCCGCCGGCGCGTCCGTCTCGAGCAGCGTTGCCAGCGTCGGCATCCAGTCGACCACGTGCACGGGCTCACGGACCTCCTTGGCCGCGATCCGCCCGGGCCAGACCGCGAAGCCCGGTACGTGCACCCCGCCCTCGTAGGTGTCGGTCTTCTTGCCGCGCATCGGGATCGGCTGGTTGAAGTCGGTGAGCTTGAGGTCGGCCGGATACGCGTTGCCCGGCCAGCTGCCCTGCGGGCCGTTGTCCGACGTGAACAGGACCAGCGTGTCTTCGCGCTGCTTCGTGCGGTCGAGCGCGGCTATGACCTCGCCGATCGCGTGGTCCATGTGGTGCACGGCGGCGAGCAGCAGCCGCTTCTCCGGATCCTGTTCACGCTGGATCAGGCCGTCAGGGTCGTGGAACCACGGGATCTCGTCCTCGTCGAGCCATCGCCCGGGTCGCTCCGGGTCGAGCTGCGTCGGGCGATCGACGAAGCGGCCGCGCTCGTCGAGCGGCGTATGCACCGCGTGGAACGCGAGGTAGAGGAAGAACGGCCGGTCCCGCTCCTGCTCGATCACGCGCACCGCCTCGCGCGCGGTCAGATCGGTCGCGTGCGTACCGTTCTCCCAGCCGGGGATGACCTCGTCGTCGCGGTGCCAGTTCTCGGCGAAGCGGCCCTCGCGGTAACGGTGGTCGTACATCCCCACCGCGCCGGCGAGCGAGCCGTAGCTGTGGTCGAAGCCGAACTTGGTCGGGCCGTGGTCGACCGAGGTCCCGAGGTGCCACTTGCCGACCAGATGCGTCTCGTAGCCGGCAGCCTTCATCAGCGTGCCGAGCGTCGGCGTGCCGAGCGGGAAGGCAGGCGCGTTGTTGGCCTGCTGGGCCTGCGGCCCGAAGCGCGACGGGTAGCGGCCGGTCATCACCGCGACGCGCGTCGGCGTGCACTGCGGCATCACGTAGTGCTGCGTGAAGCGCGCGCCGGAGCGCGCCAGCGCGTCGAGGTTGGGCGAGTAGACCGCAGGGTTGTGGTAGCCGATGTCGCCCCAGCCTTGATCGTCGGTGATGATCACCAGCACGTTGGGGCGGGCCGTCCCCGGAGACTGCTCGCGCGGTCCGCCGGCGACGGCCACGAGCACAGCGAGCGCCGTAGAGCTCAGAGTCACGCCGCGGATTGTGTCCCGCCGTCGCGCGCGTGCCCAGGCTGCACCGTCGATCGAACCCTCAGCCCTGGCAAGCCGGGCACCAATACAGGCGGCGCCCGGCGCTCTCGCGCTTCTTGACCTTGACGCCGCACAGCCTGCAAGGCTGGCCGGCGCGCGCGAACACGAAGTGCCGCCGCTGGCTGCGCGGCACGCCTTCGGCCTGCAGCCGACGGTTGTCGTCCGGGTCGTTGGTGATGCCCTTGAGCTTGTAGGAGCGGCGCGTGATGGCCACGACCGCGTCGGCGAGCGCTGCGACCTGCGCCTCGCTCGGGTCCTTGGGGCGCTGGTCGGCGTCGAGCTGGCTCACGAACAGGATCTCGCTGCGCAGGTAGTTGCCCAGCCCGCACACGAACCCCTGGTCGAGCAGCAGCGCGCCCAACGACCGGCCGGCGAAGCGTGTGTCGCGCAGCCGCTTGCGCACGGCGGCGGGCCGCACGCGCGCCGACAGGATGTCGGGGCCGAGCTTCTTGAGGAACGGGTGCTCATCGAGCTCTTCGTCAGCCAGCACCTCGATGTC
>CAZTQF010000810.1:0-1713 GCA_964615255.1 uncultured candidatus Brocadiaceae bacterium
GCGCTGCCGAAGTGGCTGGGTTACGAGCTGCCAAGTCATCCGGTCGCGGTGGGCGAAAGCTGGACGTCAGAAGGGCACGAGTTCGCGCTCGGGCCGGTCGGCAAGGTCGCGGTGGTCTACACCTACACCCTCGCGTCCGTCGACGACGGCAGCTACCGCATCGAGACGCGGGCCGACGCGGTGGAGGAGGACGACGGTCTGAGCGGCGACGAGTCATTGGAGCTCCAAGCGCACGGGCACGTAGTTCTCAGCCGCAGCACCGGCGTCCCGCTCGCAATGCAGTGGGAGGCGAAGGCGTCTTCGGCGGGTCGCCAAACGATGCACTATGAGCACACGCAGCGCGTCGAGTCCCTCGCCGAAGGTGCAGACCTGCCTGCCCTCGCATCGACGGCCGAAGGTGGCTAGCGAGAGGACTGCGCGCTTGTCCGGGGAGGTCCGAGCCGCCTGCGAGGCTAGCACTCGCAACGAAAGGAGAGACGAGAGATGAGCGTACCAGATGATGTGAGCGACGCGGAGGCCGCGCTCGTCGGGCCACTGGGGCCGCAGCGGTGGCTGCGGCGCAGCCGCTCCTAGCGCGCCTGCAGTTGTTCGAGCAGCGCTGCGGCCGCCTGCTTCTCGGCGGCGCGCTTGGTGCGGCCGCTGCCGCGCGCGCGGCGGCCGTCGCGGATGCGCGCGCGCACGACGAACTCCTGTTCGTGCTGCAGGCCGATCGTCTCCACCAGCTCGTAGCTCGGCTGGCCGAGCTTGTTGTGCTGGCAGAAGTGCAGCAGCGCCGTCTTGGCGTCCTTCTGGGCTTCGACGCTCGGCGCGGCCTCGCTCCCCGGCTTGGGCAGCACGTGGCGGCGCACGACGGCGCGCGCCGGGGTGACGCCGCCGTCGATCAGCACGGCGCCGATGACGGACTCCATGACGTCGCACAGGATGCGGGCGCTGCCGCGCTCGCTCTCTCGGAGGCCCTTGCCGGAGATCAGGTGGGACTGGAGGTCGAGCCGCCGCGCCGCCCGCGCCAGCGGCTGCCGGCTCACGATGCGCGCGCGGGTCTCGGTCAGCTGCCCTTCGGCGACCTCGGCGTCCTGACGGAACAGCACGTCGGCGACGGCGAAGTTGAGGAACGCGTCGCCGAGGAACTCGAGGCGCTCGTAGCTCAGCTTGCCTTCGTTGCCCATCGAGGCGTGCGTCAGCGCGCGGTCGAGCAGCGACAGGTCCTTGAACCGGTAGCCGAGCCGCTCGCAGAGCTCTTGCAGCGAGCGCTCGCGCGCCTTGCGGACAGCGGGGTTGGCTCGGGCCATGCGCGGGCCAGTCTAGCTGACCTGCTGGCGGCGGTCGCGCCGCTTGCGGTCCGTCTCGCGCAGGAAGACCTTGCGCAGCCGCACCGAGGTCGAGGTGATCTCGACCAGCTCGTCGTCCCCGACATACTCCAGCGCGTCCTCGACGTTGAAGGTGCGCGGCGGCGGCAGCTTGACGAAGGCCTCCTTGGTCGAGCTGCGGATGTTGGTCTTGGCCTTCTCGCGCACCACGTTGACGACCAGGTCGTTGTCCTTGCAGTGCTCGCCGACGACCTGGCCCTCGTAGACCGTCTGGCCGTCGGGCACGAAGAACTGGCCGCGGTCGCGCAGGTTGTCCAGCGAGTAGAAGGTCACGGCGCCGTTGGACATCGACACCAGCACGCCCGCGACGCGGTCCTCGATGTCGCCGCGGTAGGGGCCGTAGCCG
>CAZTQF010000811.1:0-1709 GCA_964615255.1 uncultured candidatus Brocadiaceae bacterium
CTCTTCGGCAGCCGGGGCGTCCGGGCTGTTGCCGTCGTTGGCGAGGCCGCTGCCCGAGCCGCTCCGCGGCCACTTCAGCTTGCCCAGGTTGCGCGTCAGGCGGGTCGCCTTGCCCTCCCGATCGCGCAAGAAGTAGAGCTTGGCGCGGCGGACGACGCCCCGGTCCTTGACCTTGACGTCGGACACCCGCGCGCTGTGCAGCGTGAAGGTCCGCTCGACCCCCTCGCCGGCGACGATCCGACGCACCGTGAAGGTGCGGCGGGTCCCCGAGCCCTGGAACTTGATCACCGTGCCCGTGAACAGCTGCACGCGCTCCTTGTCGCCTTCCTTGATCAGGTAGTGGACATCGACGGTGTCGCCGACGCCGAAGTCGGGGAGCTCGCTCTTCATATGTTCGAGCTCGATTTGGCGCATGATGTTCATGGGTGGTTCCTGTGGGGGGTGTTCAGTTCGGTCAGTTGGTTAGCGGTCACGGTTCGCCATGCTGCGGTCCTCGAGCGCCAGCTTCCTGGCGGTCAACGACCTCGCCTGCTCCTCTCGCCATCGGGCCACGCGGGCGTGGTCGCCCGAGAACAGCACCTCGGGCACGCCCATGCCGCGGAACTCGCGCGGCCGCGTGTACTGCGGGTAGTCGAGCAGCTCGCCTTCGAACGACTCGAGCTGCGCCGACTCGGCGCACCCCAGCACTCCCGGGATCAGCCGGACCGCGGCTTCGAGCACGACCATCGCGGGCAGCTCGCCGCCGGCCAACACGAAGTCGCCGAGCGAGAGCTCCTCGTAGCCGCCGTCCGAGGCGGCGAGGCCGTCGCGGATGCGTTCGTCGAAGCCCTCGTAGCGACCGCACACGAACAGCAGCCGCTCCATGCGGCTGAGCTCGCGCGCGCGCGCCTGGTCGAAGGTTCGACCGCGGGGGCAGAGCAGGATCTTGTGGAACGGGCCGGAAGCCTGCTCCACTTCTTCAATGGCTGAAAAGATCGGTTCGGGCTTGAGCACCATGCCCGGGCCGCCGCCGAAGGGTCGATCATCGACCGTCCGGTGAGGGTCCAGCGCGTGGCTCCGGAAGTCGACGAGGTCGACCCGGAGGTTGCCTTGAGCCTGAGCAATCCCGAGGATGCTCTCGTCCAGATACGGCCGAACGGCGTCTGGAAAGAGTGTCAGAATGGCGCAGTGCAAGGTGCCCCTGCCGCAAAGAAGGGGTGAACACCATACGTTTGCGGCCTAGGGCGGTCAAGACTGGCTGGGCATTGCCAGCGTCGATTCGCTCCTCCTCCGATCCCCTCCATCCTCCGGATTGCCTGATGTTTACCGGCCTCGTCCAAGCCACCGGCGCCGTCCTCTCCTCCACCCCGGTGGACGGGGGGCTGTCGCTGTCCGTCGACGTCTCCGCCCTGCCCGGCGCGTTCCGGATCGGGGACTCGATCGCCCTCTCCGGGGCCTGCTGCACCGTCGTCACCCTGGAGTCCGGTCGGGCCGAGTTCTTCCTCACGCCGGAGACGCTGGACCGCACCTGGCTGGGCGCTGCGTCCGTGGGAGACCGCCTCAACCTCGAGGGGGCGCTGCGGGCAGGCGAGCCGCTGGGCGGCCACATCGTGCAGGGCCACGTGGACGGGCTCGGCAGCGTGACCGGAGCGATCGACCCCGAGCGCGGCGGGGAGCTGTGGGCGGCGGTGCCCGAAGGTCTTGCAAAATACTGCGTCGAAAAGGGTTCG
>CAZTQF010000812.1:0-1704 GCA_964615255.1 uncultured candidatus Brocadiaceae bacterium
GAAGCAGGTCGAAAAATCGACATAAGCTAGTCCTGGTCACGTCGTTAGGAACGTATCCAGCGATCACGACTGCGGTCTGGCTGCTGCTTCCCGTCCTGCTCGAACACCTCCCGCTCCCGGTGACGACGCTGGTCCTCTCCGCCGTCGTGGTCCCGTTCGTGAGCTACGTCGCCCAGCCCTTGCTCCAGCGAGCGCTGGCACCCTGGCTCGAGCGCGAAGCCGCGCCGAAGCCCGAGTCGGCGCCGAGCGCCGCGCCGAAGCCGGCGGATCCAGCTGTCCCTGAGCCAGCTGTGCAGCAGCAGATGGTGCCGGCGACGCAGCCCTGAGCAGCTGCCGGGCGACCGCTCCCGGACGCACTTCCGCGCGGCTTCCGCTACGTTCGGACGCGCCCCGACCATGGACCAGCGGTTCTCCCTCGCGCACGTCAGTGAATGCCGCGTCCTGCTGGAGCGCGGCGCCGAGCAGCGCCTGCCGCAGGTCGTCGCCGCCCTCGAGCCGGACGGCGTGTTCGTGATCCACGACCCCGGCGTCGCGGCGACCGCGGTCCGGATCGGCGAAGCGCTGCGCGCTGCTGCGGTCCTGCCGGTGCCTGCGGAGGAACCGGCGAAGCGACTCGAGGTCGCGGGCGCGCTGGCGACGGCGCTCCAGGCAGCCGGCGCGACCCGGGCCTCGGTCGTGGTCGCCGTCGGCGGCGGCACGGTGACCGACCTGGTCGGTTTCGTAGGGTCGATCTACCTGCGCGGCGTGCCGCTGGTCACGTGCCCGACCACGACGCTGGCGATGTGCGACGCCGCGCTCGGCGGCAAGAACGGCGTGGATCATGGCGGCCTCAAGAACCGCCTCGGCACCATCCGCCAACCGGACGCCGTGGTGATGGACACGGCGTGGCTGGAGACCCTGCCAGACGCGTTGTTCCGCGAAGGGCTGGTCGAGGTCGCCAAGAAGGCCGCCGTGCTCGACGCGGCCCGCTTCGCCGAGCTGGAGGCGCTCGCGCCCAGGCTGCGCGCGCGTGAGGCCGACGCGACCCGGCTCGCGGTGGAGATGGCCGTCGAGATGAAGATGGCGGTCGTGCTGGCCGACGAGCGCGACGGCGACCGGCGACGGGCGCTCAACGCGGGCCACACGATCGGTCACGCCCTCGAGAGCCTCGCCGCTGGCGCGCTGCGGCACGGCGAGGCCGTCGCGATCGGGCTGGTCGCAGAGTGCCGCGCGGCGGGGGTCGCCCAAGAGGTCACCGCGCGGGTCGACGCGCTGCTGCGCGCGCTCGGGGCCGCCACCCGCCTGCCCGATGCGCTGCGCGACCCGGACCGGCTGTGGGACCTCGCCCGGCGCGACAAGAAGGCCACGCGGGGAGACGTGCCGATGTGCGTGCCCGTAGCGCTTGGCGCCGGCGAGCTCGTGTCGCTCACGCGTGCGGCGCTGGAGCAGGCGCTGGCGTGAGCAGCCGCGAGGTCTCGCCGTTGGCGTTCCCGAGCGACGCCGAGCTCGTGATGCCCGGCAGCAAGAGCGAGGCGAACCGGCTCCTGGCCGCCGCGGCGCTGTCGCCGTTCGCGCACGAGCTCACAGGCCTGCCCGACGCGCTCGACGTGCACTACATGGTGGCCGGTCTCTGCGCGATGGGCTACGGGGTCCGAGCGCTCGGGAGTGACGGCGTCATCGTCGCCGCCGAACGCGACGCGACGCACACATCGGCTGAGATCTTCT
>CAZTQF010000813.1:0-1696 GCA_964615255.1 uncultured candidatus Brocadiaceae bacterium
GGGCGAGCGTTTCCTCTATTCGAACGCCGGCTACATGATCGCGGGCGCCGTCGGCGAGCGCGCGGCCGCCGCCGGCTGGCAGCAGCAGCTCCAGGCGCGCTTGTTCGCGCCGCTCGGCATGAAGCGCGTCGGCTTTGGCCCGCCGGGCGATCCGGAGACGGTCGACCAGCCGTGGGGGCACCGCCGCCGGGGAGAGCAGAGCGTGCCGGTGTTCGCGGACAACCCCTCGTCGATGGGGCCGGCGGGCACCGTGCACGCCAGCCTGGGAGACTGGGCGAAGTTCGCGGCGCTGCACCTCGGCGTCGTCGGCGACGCCCCGCTGCTGCAGCGAGCCTCGCTGAAGGCCTTGCACACCCCGCCCGATGAGGGGCCCTACGCGCTCGGCTGGGTCGTCACCCGCCGCCCGTGGGCGCCCGGGCCGATCCTGACGCACAGCGGCAGCAACACGATGTGGCACTGCGTCGCGTGGCTCGCGCCCGAAGCGCGCTTCGGCGTGCTGGTGGCCTGCAACGAAGGCGACGCCGCCGCGGCGTGCGACGAGGTCGCGGCGGCCTGCATTCGGCGCTACCGGCGATAGCCCCTGGCGAGCGACACGGCTAGGTTGCGGTCATGTCGTTCGACTACCAACCGATCTTCGAGTTCGGCGAAGACGAGACGCCGTACCGCCTCGTCACCCAGGAGGGGGTTTCGGTGGTCGCGGCCGCCGGCCGCTCGCTGCTCAAGGTGGAGCCGTCGGTGCTCGAGGCGCTCGCGTTCGAGGCGGTGCGCGACATCAGCCACCTGCTTCGTCCTGGCCACCTGCAGCAGCTGCGCGACATCCTCGACGACCCCGAGGCGTCGGACAACGACCGCTTCGTGGCGCTGCAGCTGCTGCACAACGCCAACGTCGCGGCCGGCATGGTGCTGCCGGGCTGCCAGGACACCGGCACCGCGATCGTGCTCGGCAAGAAGGGACAGGACGTCTGGACCGACGGCGAGGACGAGCGCGCGCTCAGCAAGGGCATCCACCGGACCTACACCGAGACCAACCTGCGCTATTCGCAGATGGCGCCGCTCGACATGTACTCGGAGCAGAACACCGGGGACAACCTGCCGGCGCAGATCGAGCTCTACGCCGAGAAGGGGGACGCCTACAGGTTCCTGTTCATGACCAAGGGCGGGGGCTCTGCCAACAAGACGTTCCTGTTCCAGAAGACCAAGGCGGTGCTCAACGAGGAGTCGCTGCTGCAGTTCGTCGACCAGGAGACCAAGAAGCTCGGCACGGCGGCCTGCCCGCCGTATCACCTCGCGGTGGTCGTCGGCGGCATGTCGGCGGAGTTCAACCTCAAGACGGTCAAGCTCGCGAGCGCGCGCTACCTCGACAGCCTGCCGACGCGCGGCAACGAGCGCGGCCGCGCGTTCCGCGACCGCAAGCTCGAGGAGCAGATCCTCGAGCTCACGCGCAACAACGGCATCGGCGCCCAGTTCGGCGGTAAGTACTTCTGCCACGACGTGCGCGTGATCCGGCTGCCGCGCCACGGCGCGTCGTGCCCGGTCGGCATCGGCGTCTCGTGCAGCGCCGACCGTCAGGTGAAGGCCAAGATCACCCGCGACGGCGCGTTCTTGGAGCAGCTCGAGACCAACCCGGCGCGCTTCCTGCCCGACGTCGACCAGCAGCGCCTCGAGGGAGAGGTCGTCGCGATCGACCTCAACCGCC
>CAZTQF010000814.1:0-1694 GCA_964615255.1 uncultured candidatus Brocadiaceae bacterium
CTCGACCCGATCCGCGACCTGGAGCTGCTGCGTCGGGCGCGGGACGCGGTGCGCGACGACCAGGAGGGGTCGTCGTGAGCCGGCCGCAGCGCGCGCTGACGGTCGCCGAGGCCCGCGCGATCGATCGCGAGGCGCACGAGCGCTTCGGCATGCCGACCGCGCTGTTGATGGAGAACGCCGCGCGGTCGGTCGCCGACGTCGCGCGGTCGATGGGGCGGCGGTTCGTGATCTTGTGCGGTGCCGGCAACAACGGCGGTGACGGCCTCGCCGTCGCCCGCCACCTAGGCTTCGCGCGCTGCGCGATCCACCTGCTCGGCGAGCCGGACCCGGCGCGCGCGCCGGACGCCGCGCTGCAGCGCGAGATCCTGCACCGGGCCGGCGCGCGCGTGCTGGTCGGGGTCGGGCCGGACCCTGCGGAGCACGCCGGCGCGGCCTGGATCGACGCGATGTTCGGCACCGGGCTGACCCGGCCGCTGACCGGGCCTGCGCGGGAGTGGGTGGAGGTCTTCAACCACGCGACCGGCCCGAAGCTCTCCGTCGACATCCCGTCGGGGCTGCACGGCGACACCGGCGAGGTGTTGGGGATCGCGTGCCGCGCCGACGTGACGGTCACCTTCGTCGCGCCCAAGGTCGGCATGACGTCGACCGCGGGCGCGGAGCACGCCGGCCGGGTCGAGGTCGTCGGCCTGGGGTTGCCGGAGCCGGGTGCGTAGCATCCGGCGCATGCGCCGGGCTTCGCTCACGTTCTCCTCGCTGCTCGCCGTCGCCGCAGCCCAGGAAGCCCCCGACTGGAGCGCCTTGCTCGAAGCGGCGCCGGCCGTCGTCGAGGTGCCGGCCGTCGTCGACCGGTTCCCGCCGGACCTGCGCCCTTGGGCCGAAGGCCTCACCGCGGGGCTGACCGAGGAAGACCGCGTCGCCCTGTTCGCTGACGGCTTGCGCACCGACGACCTGGGCCGCGCCTTCGCGGCGGCGACGTTGCTGCAGCGCGCCGGCGCCTCGCTCGACGAGGCGTCGCCGCGCGCGCTCTACGAAGAGGTGGTCGCCTGCCATCTGATCGAGCGGGTCGCCAGGGTCGCCGCCATGGAGGGCAAGGTCGCGCGCGCCCGGACGCCCGAGTGGCTGCAGAAGGCCGAGGCGCCGGCGCGGGCGCGGGGGGCTGCGCTGCTGGTGCGGCTCCTGCGCCGCCACGGCGCCGACCGCGCGGCGGCGTTGGCTGTCTGCGAAGCGGTCGACCTGCTGCTGCCCGAAGGCGAGGCCGCCGCGCCGATCGAGCGGGCCGCGCGGCGCCAGGCGGTTCGCCAGCTCGGCGGCGAGGGAGCGCGGATCTCCGACTGCCTGGACTGGTTCTCCGCCGAGCTTCGCGCGCGGGAGTTCGACGCGGCCGAGGCCGCGCTCGAAGCGGCGCGCGCGGCGTCGACGCCGTACGCGTTCGACCGGCGGGAGCGCGCCCTCGAGCGGCTGGAGGCGTCCTCGGTGACGCTGGCGCAGGTCCGGGAGCTGGCGGCGCAGGCAGCGGCCGGCGACGACAGCCCGTTTCTGCAGCTGCAGCTGGCGTCGAAGGTCGGCGCCGCGGACCTCGACTCGCGCGCACGCGCGCTGGTCGACGCCGGCTACGAGCACGCGCTGCCGCACACGATCTTGGCCATGTCCGCGCTGCTCGCGGGCCGCCGCGAGGAGGCGCGTTCGCACACCGA
>CAZTQF010000815.1:0-1693 GCA_964615255.1 uncultured candidatus Brocadiaceae bacterium
CGGGCGCGTTCGGCGCCCGAGCGCTACTCGGGCTTCTGCTGGACGACCCAGACCTTGATCGTCGCCTCGACGTCCGCGTGCAGGTGGATCGCGACGTCGTAGACGCCGATCTCCTTGAGCGGGTTCTCGAGGCGGACCATCTTGTCGTCGACCGGGACGTCCTTCTCGCGGAGCGCCGCCGCGATCTGGGCGGCGTTGACCGAACCGAAGAGGTGTCCCTCCTCGTTTGCCTTGCCCTCGATCGTGACCGACTGGTCCGCGAGCTTGGCGCCGAGGTCCTTGAGGCCGGCGAGGCGCGCCTCCTCCTCGGCCAGCGCCTGCGCGCGCGCGCGCTCGACGTCGGCGATGTTGCTCTTGGTGACGAGCACGGCCAGCCCGCGCGGCAACAGGTAGTTGCGCGCGTAGCCCGGCTTGACGTCGACGACGTCGCCGGTGCGGCCCAGGTGCTCCACGTTTTGCTTCAGCAGGAGTTCCATCGCTTACATCCTCCCGACGAACGGCAGCAGGCCCACGATGCGGGCGCGCTTGATGGCCGACGCCAGCTTGCGCTGGTTCTGGCCGGAGAAGCCGGTGCGCTTGCGCGACTGGATCCGGCCGTTGGGCGACAAGAACTTCGACAGGTAGGCGACGTTCTTGTAGTCCAGCGGCTCCTCGGGCTCGACGAGCTTGCGGCGGCTGAAACGGCCGAAGCGGCTGCGGCGCGGCGCGGTCCCGGTGGTCGGGGCCTTCGAGTCCGTCGCCTGCCCTTCGGTCTTTGCGGGTTCGTTGGCGGTCATCTACTTGTCCTCCTCGCCTTCAGGGGTCGCAGCGGCGGCCTCGGAGGTCGCCGGCTCGGCGCCTTCGTCCGCGGCCGCGTCGTCAGCGGTCTCTTCCGCAGGCGCCGCTTCGCCGCCGGCCTCTTCCCCAGCGGCGTCAGCGCTCGCGTCTCCGCTGGCGTCCTCGGAGGTCTCCTCCGCGGCCGGCTCCTCCTCGACGTCGGGGGCGTCGTCCTCGGGGATCGCGTTGACGTCGAACTCGGCCTCGGGCTCGTAGGCGTCGGCCGGGATGTCGTCACACTCGGTGATCATGTAGCGCAGCATCGACTCGCTGAACTCGAGCTCACGCCGGATGGCGGGCAGCGTCTGCGTGTCGGCCGCGAAATAGAGCAGCAGGTAGGTCGCGCGCAGCTGCCCATTGATCGGGTAGGCGAGCCGACGCTCGTCCCAGCGGCGGTTGCTGAGGACCTTGGCCTCGTGCTTGGTGAACAGGCCGGCGACCGCTTCCTTGAGCGGCTCCCAACCCTTGCGCACCTCCCGATTGTCGAGGAGGCACATGCATTCGTAGTTGCGGGTGCGGTTCAAAACTGTCTCCCGGGCAGACGCCCGAACGCCGGCCGAGCGGCCGACTTGGTGGCACAACCAGCGGGACCGCGACGCGGAGGCGCCGTGGTCGCTGCTAGTTGTTGAAGGTTCCCATGAGGGACTGCAGGCTCGCTCCGTCCAACCACGCCTGCGCGCAGTCGGCGGCCCGAGCCAGGACACGACCGAGAACCTCCTGTTCCTCCGGGAGGAAGGGAGCCAGGACGAAGTCGGGCCAGTCGCGTCCGCGGAGGACGGCGGCCTTGCTTCGACCTTCGGATCCACCGTCGGAGTCATCCGAGGCGGGCGGTCCGATACCGAGACGGAGACGGGGATATGCGTCCGTGGCCAGCAGC
>CAZTQF010000816.1:0-1690 GCA_964615255.1 uncultured candidatus Brocadiaceae bacterium
CCAGCAGGTGCGCGGGCTGAAGGCCGTCCGGTGGGACGCCCGCGCCGGCCGCGCGCTCGTCGCCCCCGGCACCTACCGCGTCCGACTGGTCGGCGACGACGACGTCGCCGCGCGCGCCGTGACGCTCCGCGTCGACCCCACGACCCTGCCGCCCGCCGGCAGCGCCGCCGCCGACGCCCAGGCCAACCGCTGAGAGCACGACGATGACCCGCAACGACTCCTCCTCCTCGTTCGCCGCGGCAGCGGTCGCCGCCGCCCTCACGGCCGGCCTGCTGACCGCCCAGACCACCGACCGGGACCACCTGCGCACCAACGTGCTCGGCCAGATGCCCTGGCAGCAGCTCGGACCCGTGCAGAGCGGCGGCCGGGTGGTCGACATCGCCGTGAACCCGCAGCGGCCGCAGGAGTACTGGCTGGCCGCGGCGAGCGGCGGCCTCTGGCACACGACCAACGGCGGCGTCTCGTTCGAGCCGCAGCTCCAGAACGCCTACACGCTCTCGATCGGCGACATCGCCGTGGCCCCGAGCGACCCCAAGGTGCTCTACGTCGGGACCGGGGAAGCCAACAACCAGCGCAGCTCGTTCTGGGGTGACGGCGTCTACCGGTCGGCGGACAGCGGCGCGAGCTGGAAGTGGATCGGCCTCGACGGCACCGACCACATCGGCCGCGTCGTCGTTCATCCTGACGACCCCGACACGGTCTACGTCGCGGCGCTCGGCGCGCTCTACTCACCCAACGAGGAGCGCGGCCTCTACAAGACCACCGACGGCGGCGAGACGTGGCAGCGCGTGCTGCACGTCGACGCGGACATAGGCGTCGTCGACGTCGTGCTCCACCCGCAGCAGCCCGACGTCGTGTTCGCGGCGTCCTACGAGCGGCGACGCCGCGCCTGGAACTTCGAGGAGGGCGGCGTGGGCTCCCGCATCCACCGCTCGAAGGACGGCGGCGCGACCTGGGAGGTGCTCTCCAACGGCCTGCCCGACGGCAAGCTCGGCCGCATCGGACTCGACTGCTTCCTGCGCGACGGTGACGTGCTCTACGCCGCGATCGAGAACCTGAACCCCCGCGCGCGGCCGCGGCCGCGCGCCGACGGCGCCCAGGCGGACGAACCGCGCGGACCGGACGCCGGCAAGGACCGCCGCGACGAGGAGGCGCCGAGCGCCGAGGTGCTCGCCGACCCGGTCGCGCGGCAGGACTGGCTGGACGGCCCCGAGGAGGCGCAGGACCCGCGCCGGCGCCCGCGCCAGCGGCTGGTCGGTGGCGAGGTCTACCGCAGCGACGACGGCGGCGACTCGTGGCGCAAGACCCACGACGACGACCTCTCGATCGGCGGCAGCCCGGGCTACTACTACGGCCAGGTCCGGGTCGACCCGAACGACGCGGACAACCTCTGGGTGCTGTCGGTGACCGTCTACCAGAGCAAGGACGGGGGCGCCAAGTGGACCCCGGGTGGCCGACGCCGCGGCGGCAGGTCGTTCGGCAGCACGCTGCACTCCGACCACCACGCGCTGTGGATCGACCCGAACGACAGCAACCACTGTCTGCTCGGCAACGACGGCGGCTTCGCCGTGACGTGGGACCAGGGCAGCTCCTGGGACCACCTGACGCACCTCCCGATCCTGCAGTTCTACGCGATCGGCGTCGACCAGGGCACGCCCTACAAGGTCTACGGCGGCCTGCAGGACAACGG
>CAZTQF010000817.1:0-1689 GCA_964615255.1 uncultured candidatus Brocadiaceae bacterium
CAGAATGTGCAGGCTGGAGCCGAACAGGGTCGCGCCGGCGACGACGCGGTCGCCCATCATCCCGACGATCTCCCCGTCGCGCAGCAGCGCTGCCGCGGAGTCGTGATAGAAGGCGGAGATCCCGAGAACGTACTTGGGCATGGCGAGAGGTAGTCGGACCCGCTCAATCCGAGCGGGCGCGACGTAGTGACGATAGGATCGGCGGCTGTGCGACAGAAGTGGAGCGATACCCTGTGAGCGCGGCGACGCGGCCCCGCAAACCTCGACTGCTCGTGCTGCTGCTCGTGCTCGCCGCCGCGTCGACGCTGGCGCTCGGCGGCGCCGAACTCGCAGTGCGCGCGCTCTCGGGGGAGCCCCGGGTCCTCGGTGCCATCGGATTCGAGACCGCTGACGGCGAACCTGTCGCCGACTACGTCGAAGGCGTGAAGCGCGGCCTGATCGTGCCGGTGCCAGGGGCGAAGCCGCGTCAGCGGTTCATGTTCAAGCCAGGGCTGCGCTTCTTCATCACCTACGCGGACAACGACGTGCTCGAACGCGCGTGGCTCGACTCCGATGGCCGCGTCGCCAACCGCATCAACTCTGCCGGCGTGCGCGACCGGGAGGAGCTGACGGAACCGAAGCCCGACGGCCAGCGACGGCTCGTCTGCGTCGGCGACTCCTTTACGTTTGGCTGGGGGATCCCCGAGGAGCAGAACTGGGTCCGCCTGCTGGAGGATCGGCTGCGCGACAGCGGCGCCGACGTCCGCACGGTCAACTGCGGCGCCGCCGGCACCGTCTGCGTCGACGAGTACGTGCACGGCCTGCGGACGCGGTTCGCGCGCTTCGAGCCCGACGCCGTGCTGCTGACGATCTGCCTCAACGACCTCGTGGGGAGCGACGGCCTGATGGTCCTCGGGCCCCCGGTCGACACCGGCTCGGCCCTGCTCGACCTGCTCGCCGGGGCCCTGGGCTACGGCCCCCTCCACCTGAGCCCCGGCACCGACTGGGTCAAAGAGCTGCTGGCGATGCCCGAGGTCTACCCTGACGGGACGCCCAACCCGCGCTTCGGGGCGGACAAGCCCTATGCGGCGATGTGGTCTCAAGGTGTTCCTCAACAGGCACTTCGGGACGCCAAAGCGTGGTGCGCCGAGCGCCGCATCCCGTTCCTGGTCGTGCTCTGGCCGTTTCTCCAGGGCCTCGGGCCTGGCCGGTATTATCCCTTCCAGGAGCTCCACGATCTGGTGGCATCGGATCTGGCGGAAGCAGGGATCCCGCTGCTGGACGTCACGCCGTGGTTGCGCGAGACCAACCACGAGGACTTGTGGGTCACGCCGGCAGACATGCACCCCAACCCCAAGGCCCAGCGGTTGGTCACCGACGCGATCACGACCTTCGTGAGGGCGCAGACCGGCTGGTAGCCAGCGGTCGCCGCCGGGGAGGCATACGTCTTTGGCAGAAGGCGTGTTAACGCTCTTCAAGGGGAATCTGCCAACTCTGAAATTGACCGCGCTGGAGCGTTCTTTTACAGGAGTTCGCCCATTGGCGGACAGCGCGTGCCTCTGAGCCTCCCCCTCTCGCGGTCAACCGGTTTCAACGCCGTGTGAGGGCCGGGCTTCGAGCGGCCGCACGTGCTCCCACCCTGGCGCTCCGGCGCTCCCTTTTTTCAGCGACCGTAACTTTGTCCCCACCGCGGAGGGGATCCAACGTGAC
>CAZTQF010000818.1:0-1688 GCA_964615255.1 uncultured candidatus Brocadiaceae bacterium
CTCGCGAAGGGCCTCGAGCGTCAGTTGGACGCTCACGTCACGGCAGACGCCACCGAGCAGTGGATCCGGCTCGCGCTGCGCGACGACGTCGCGTTCGACCTCGACGCGATCGCGGCCAAGGTACCGGACTGCGGCTACAAGCTGCGCCGCATCGAGGTCGAGGCCGAGGGCCGGCTCCACGAGAACGCGTTCGTGTTCGCGAGCAACGGCCTGCGCGTCACGCTCGACGAAGCAGCGGCGGCCCGAGGCGTGGGACGCGTGATCGGCAGCTTCGAGGCGCCGATCGGCGACCCGCCGCAGCTGCAGGTCGAGGCGTTCGAAGCGACCCCGACCCGCTGATCATCAGCCCTGGCCCAGCTGGCCGTCCGCGTCGCCGTCCGAGACACCGAACACCAGCAGCGCAAGCATCAACACGGGCAACGCGATCATGGTGACGAGCGCCGGCGCGTCCGGCGCGCCGAGGTAGTAGGCGACGCACGGGAGCAAGGTCGCGCCCTCCAGCGTCGCCAGCGGCATCAGCCTCGCCGTGAAGCGCGTCGCTGCCTGGTTCTCACCGGACTTGCCAGCCGCCTTCTTGGAGAGCACCAAGCGCTGCGCCACCGCGAGCACGGCGGCGACCGGCCCCAGGACATAGATCACCGGGTCCAAGAGGTCGAAGGGCTCGCCGCCCGCCGGGTCGTCGCGCAGCGCGATCGCCGCGACGCAGAAGCCCAGGGTCATCACGAACAGACCGACGCAGACGACCCGCTGGACCGCGATCGACGGCGCATTGCCCTTGTCGCCGCCGGCCTGGTACGGGATCGGGAACGGGAACCACAACATGACGTCCTCCTGGGTTCTGGGATACCAACTGCCACCGCGGCGCGACCGCTCAGCTGCGCCGCCGCTTCTTCTTGCTCGCGCGCTCGAACTCCTCTGCCCCGAGCTGGATCAAGTAGCGCACGGCGTCGGTGCGCGTCACCTGCAGGAGCGGCACCTCCTTTTGCAGCTTCGCGGCGCACTGGTCGACGGCGTCGAGCATGCTGGGCTGGAGACGGACAGAGATCGTGGCGAGGGTCTCGGGCTTCTTGGGGCGGGCCATGGTCATGGGCAGCATGCGCATTTTGTTGCATACGGAAACCTACACAGAACGCCCCGCGTTGCAACGGATCGAGCCGAACCTCGCGCGAGGTGCGGACCTCCGGGGGACACCAAGACAGCCCGGCCCTCGGATCAGCGGGCCAGCTGGCGAGCGG
This sequence comes from uncultured candidatus Brocadiaceae bacterium, assembly GCA_964615255.1. GTDB lineage: Bacteria > Planctomycetota > UBA1135 > UBA1135 > UBA2386. The sequence continues at coordinate 1,236 of CAZTQF010000818.1, forward strand.
CGAGTGGCCTGACGGAGCTTCAGCGGCTGCGCCGACGCATCGGCAGCTGCGCGTCGAACCAGGCTCCCGCGAGCAAAGCCCCTTCGCGCCAGTCGCGCGGCGGCCGAGAAACCGGGACGCCTTCGAGCACTCGTTCGCCCTGCCGCATCTTCACGACCTGGTCGCGCGATCGCTGGCTCACCCGCGGTAGGCTCTGCGCGTGTGCAGCCGGTAGACGACCCGGGTGACCGCGTTGAAGCGACCCGTCGCGTTCGTCGCGGCGACCGCGGCTTGCACGGTGCCGACGAAGGCGGCGAGCAGCGCGTAGCCCCACGCCGCGGCGGCCGAGCTCGTGGCGTCTGCGCACGCGGCCAGCGCCACCGTCCACAGCGACGCGACGGCGAAGATCCCCCACACGACCCGCGTGAAGCCGAACCGGCGCATCAACCAGCTGGCGAGCGCGTTGCTCTCCGC
>CAZTQF010000819.1:0-1686 GCA_964615255.1 uncultured candidatus Brocadiaceae bacterium
TACATCCGGCGCTGGGCGTTCAAGTCGCCGCGGCCCGCAGACTTCTTCCGGACCATGGAGGACGCCGCGGGCATGGACCTCGCCTGGTTCTGGCGCGGCTGGTTCCTCGAGGACGCGATGCTGGACGTCGGCGTCGAGGGCGTGCGCAGCGGCCGCCGCGGCGCGCAGATCACGTTCGTCAATCACGAGCGCATGGTGATGCCGCTGACCTTTGAGGTGACCTTCGAGGACGACAGCACCGAGGTGATCCGGCTGCCGGTCGAGGCGTGGTCCAAGTCGGACAAGATCACGCACACGGTGCGCAGCGACATGGACGTGGTCGAGGTGCGGATCGACCCGGACGGGATGCTCCCGGACATCCGGCGGAAGAACAACCGCTGGAAGGAAGAGGGATGACCGGCCAGGAGCTGGTCAGCGGACGAGGTCGGCGAGCGCGAAGCGCACGAAGTAGAGCTCGCGCGCGCCCTCGTAGAGCACGCCGACGTGGTCCTCGTCGATCCGCGTCAGGCACGAGTAGCCGAAGCCCTGGCGCTGGTCGTAGAGCGTCCACGTCGACGCCGGCCAGCTCGCGCCGTCGTCGCGGCTGACCTTCAGCGTCATGTCGAAGCGCCCGGCCGCCGTCGCCGGGTTGGAGAACAGCAGCAGCCGGCCCAGCGCGTCGTGGTCGACGCGCAGCAGGCTGGCCATGCACACGGGTTCGATCAGCGCGCTGCGCGAGGTCGGGTGCACCTGCCATGTCTTGCCGAGGTCGCGCGTCGTGTAGACCGAGCGGGCGCCGCGCCGGTTGTCGCGGCAGTTGATCATCAGCACGCCGTCGTCGAGCTCGACGACCTGCGCTTCGGTGGTGTCGACCTTGACGCCGGTGCCCAGATGCCAGGTAACGCCGCGGTCCTTGGACCAGAGGACGGTCGAGAACGGCTTGCCGGCGAAGGGGCCGTCGGGCGCGCTGCGGTACTGCGCCGCGAACACCAGCGTGCCGTCTGCCATGGTGATGCCGCGGCCGGGTCCTTGCAGGACGAAGCGCCACTTCGGGTCCTTGACCTGCTCGGTGATGTTGGTCGGCGCAGACCAGGTGAGGCCGTCGTCGTCGCTGTGCGTCAGCATCAGCTGACCGGTCTCCTCCGGCGTGATCCCGGGGCCCGAGCCGTTCCACGACCGGTTGCCGTGGCTCCAGGTCGCGGCGACCCAGACCCGTCCCGTCTCCCGGTCGACCAGCACCGCCGGGTCCCCGACGCCGTCGTGGCTCCACTTCGCGTCGTCGCCCATGTCCAGGATCACTCGCGACGGCGACCACGTGCGGCCGCCGTCGGTGCTGCGGGACATTCCGACGTCGATGTCGCCCGGCAGGTCGCCTGTGCTGCGGTAGCGGTGGTCATAGACCGCGATGAGGGTGCCGGCCTGGGTCGTAGCCACGCCTGGGATGCGCGCGGTGTGCACGCCGTCCTGCCCCGCGGCGCGGACGACCGCGCCGAGCCGGCCTGCGCGCGGCGCGGTCGGCACCGGCGACAGCACGTCGCCGTCCTCGAGCGTGAGCGAGGTGAACGTGATCGGCTGGAAGGAGCCCCAAGGCGCGCCCGGGCGCCAGCGGACCTGGAGGTCGAGGTCGTTGGAGCCGTCCTGCAGCGGCCGCTGGCCGCGCAACTGCAGCCGCGCAGCGGGCGCCCGCTCGACGCCCAGCGCGTCGAG
>CAZTQF010000820.1:0-1686 GCA_964615255.1 uncultured candidatus Brocadiaceae bacterium
TATTGCCGCGTCAGCCGCGATCCTTTGGGTCGACGAAGTGCTGCAGCAGGCCGGAACCAGCGCCTTGGTGCGCTGTCTTTGCGCTGGCGCAATCGCCGGCATCGTGTGGCTGAAACTCGCCTGGACCTCGTTCCGCAACTTTCAACAAGCGCAACGAGCGCTCGCTTGATCTAGCTGCCCGTTGAAAAACGTCGAGCCGACGAGCCACCTCGACCGCGCCGTACGTAGAAACGGTGCATGGCCCTCGGAAGACGACGTGACAAGTTCCAGCAGGACCTGATGGTGCCGACGAGCGCGCTGCCGCGCTCACCCGGCCACCCGTTCTACGTGGCGCTCAACGCGCTGCTGTCGGAGGCACAGTTCGACAAGTACGTCGAAGACCTCTGCGCGCCGCTCTACCGCGAAGGCGGCCGCCCCTCGATCCCGCCAGGCGTCTACTTCCGGATGCTCTTCGTCGGCTACTTCGAAGGCATCGACTCGCAGCGCGGCATCGCCTGGCGCTGCAGCGACAGCCTGTCGCTGCGGAGCTTCCTCGGGCTCAAGCCGACCGAAACGACGCCCGACCACTCGAGCCTGACGATCATCCGTCAACGGCTGCCGAAGGAGCTGATCGAGCAGGTCTTCTCGTTCGTGCTGAAGCTCGCCTTCGAGAAGAAGATACTGAAGGGCAAGTCGGTCGGCATCGATTCGACGACGCTCGAAGCCAACGCGGCCATGAAGTCGATCGTGCGCAAGGACGGCGGCGCGACGTGGAAGGCCTACCTGAAGCAGCTCGCGAAGGAAGCCGGGATCGACGATCCGAGCGACGCGGAGCTGCGGCGCTTCGACAGGAAGCGCAAGGGCAGGAAGACGAGCAACGACGACTGGGAGTCGCCGAGCGACCCGGACGCGCGCATCACGAAGATGAAGGACGGCACGACCGACCTCGCCTACAAGGCCGAGAACGCCGTCGATCTCGACAGCGAGATCATCGTCGCCGCCGACGTGAAGCCGGCGAACGAAGCCGACAGCGAAACCGGCAAGGACACGACCATCGATGCGCAGGGCAACCTCAACGACGCCACCGACCAGCAGTGCACGATCGTCGAGGTCGTCGCGGACAAGGGCTACCACAAGGCTTCGACGTTGGCCTGGCTCGAGGAGCGAGGCATCCGCAGCTACATCCCGGAACGCGAGGAGAAGCGGAAGCGGCGCTGGCACGACAAGCCGGACGGCTGGCGCGAGGCCGTCTACGAGAATCGTCGACGCGTCGCGCGTGACAAAGGCAAGGCGCTGCAGAAGCGGCGCGCGGAAGTCGTCGAGCGCGGCTTCGCGCACTTGTGCGAGACCGGCGGCGGTCGGCGTACGTGGATCCGCGGGATGATCGAGGTCGGCAAGCGCTACCTCGTCCACGCGATGGCTCACAACCTCGGCGTCATCCTCCGAAAGCTGATCGGAGTCGGCAAACCGAGGGAGTGGGCGGCGATCCGCGCGGCTCTCGCGCCATTTCAGACGCTCTGGGCGACGATCATGGCCATCTTGGTCGAGATGGCCGCGCGAATCCGCGAGCTCATGCCTGATCTGCTCGGTGCGACCATCGTGCCGCATTCCGATCGCCGCGCAGGTCAAATGGCCTCTTCTTCAACGGGCTGCTAGACGCCGCGTCAGAACCCGCCGCCCTGATTGGGCTGGAACGGGTTGTAGATC
>CAZTQF010000821.1:0-1682 GCA_964615255.1 uncultured candidatus Brocadiaceae bacterium
CATGAAGGAGCTGGTGATGCGGAACGTGTAGCCCGACCTGTCGGTGAACACCGCGCCGCAGTTGCCGCTGTTCCAGTACCAGCGCCCGTCCGGACCGGCGGTCACCGAATGCAGGCTGTGGTCGTGGTTGCGCCCCTGGAAGCCCGCCAGCCGGACCTCGCGGGTGTCGGCCGCGGGGTCGAACTTCCCGTCGCGGTCGACGTCGGTGTAGACCAGCATCTCGGGCGGCTGCGAGACGACGACCACGTTGTCGAACACCGCGATGCCCAGCGGTGAGACCAGGAACGGCTCCTGCACGAACACCGTGCTGGTCTCTGCCACGCCGTCCTTGTCCTTGTCCTCGAGCACGACCACGCGGTCGCCCTCAGGCCGACGCCGCGCCTTGCCCCGGTAGTTGACGCCCTCGGTCACCCAGATCCGGCCGAGGTGGTCCACGTCCATGTTGGTCGGGTTCTCGAGCAGCGGCGCCTTGGCCCACAGCGTCACCTCGAGCCCGTCGGGGACGTCGAAGGCCTCGACGGGCACGAGGGTCGGCGCTTGTCCCGCGAGCGCGCTGGTCGCGAGCAGGATCGGAAGCGCGCGCAGGTCGGCTCTCATGGCGCGCAGCGTATCGGAAGGGCGCGGGATGTGAGCAATTCGACGCTGCCTGCGCGGTCGGGCCGCCGCGGGATGGTGTAGGGTTCTGCGACCCGGTCATGACCGCTGCTTCTGTCCAAGACGGCCGTCCCCTCGCCCAGCGGCGCGCGCTGCTGCTGGGCGCGCTGGCGCTGGCGGTCGCAGCGGCCCTCGGCGGATCGTGGCTCGCGTGGATGTGTGACGACGCCTACATCGCGTTTCGCTACGTCTCCAACGCGCACGACGGACGCGGGCTGGTCTGGAACCCGGCACCCTTTGAGCCGGTCGAGGGCTACACGTGCTTCTCCTGGGTCATGCTGCTGTGGGCGGTCTGGAGCTGGTTCGGGGTGGCGCCGCCGGACGCCGCGAACGCGCTGTCGATCGCGTTCGGCGTGGGCCTCGTGCTGGTGACGGCGTCGGCGGCGGCGCGGGTGCGCGACAGGACGGGGCAGCTGCTGCCGGTTTGGTGCGTGCTCGCCGCGGTGCTCTGCGTCGCCGGCAACCGCACGTCGCTGAACTGGTTCACCAGCGGACTCGAGACGGCGCTCTTCAATCTGGCGTTCGTCAGCTGGGTGTTCGAGGCGTTCCGATCGGATGCAACGCGCGCCACCCGGCGGTTGGTGGGCTGGTCGTCGCTGGCGGCGCTGGCGGCGCTGACGCGGCCCGACGGGCTGCTGCTCGTCGCCGCGACGTGTGCGGCGGCCGCGCTCGGCGCGGTGCGGCGCGAGCGGACCTGGGGTGAGGCCCTGCGCGGGCTGGCGCCGCTGGTCATTGTCGCCGCGCACCTCGCCTGGCGGCGGGCGACCTACGGCGAGTGGCTGCCCAACACCTACTACGCCAAGGTGACGGCGGCGTGGCCCGAGGCGGGGCTGCGCTACCTGTATGTGGATTCGGACCTGACGATCGATACCTACTACACCGATGCCTACGAAGCCACTGCAATCAGTGACGTCGTGTCAGTCGACGACACCGTGGCCGCGGTCTTCGGTGCGCGGATCGAGGCGCCGATCGACGAGTCGCTGCGCTTCTACGTTGGTGGTGGGCTGCAGCGAGATCTGGGCGAGCCG
>CAZTQF010000822.1:0-1680 GCA_964615255.1 uncultured candidatus Brocadiaceae bacterium
CCGCCCCGGCCGCGGAGCGTCGCCCGTACGCCGCGCACGCGGCGCCGCACCGGGACGCCGGCGCCACGCCGCCCGCGCCGCTGCGCCAGATCGAGTTCGCCGCGGCGGGGACCGTGCTGGGCTACCAGGGCCCGTCTTTGGCCGACGGGGGCTTCTGCTGGGACAACGAGCTGCCCGCGCACCGGAGCGTTGTCGGGGACTACGCGCTCGCTGACCGGCTCGTCACCAACCGCGAGTGGCTGGCCTTCGTCGAGGACGGCGGCTACCGCGAGCCGCTGCTGTGGCTGTCCAACGGCTGGCAGGCTGTGTGCCGCGAACGCCTGGAGGCGCCGCTCTACTGGCAGAGGAGCGAGGCGAGCTACGCGCGCTACTCCCTGCGCGGCTGGGCGCCGCTCGACCTCGACGCGCCGGTCTGCAACGTCTCGTTCTACGAGGCCGACGCCTTCGCCCGGTGGTTCGGACTCCAGCACGGAGCGTGGCGCGGCGCGCGCCTGCCGCGGGAGGTTGAGTGGGAGCACGCCGCGCGCCGGCACGGCTTCGAGCGAGCAGGCGCCAACCTGCTCGACGACGACGTGACGTCGTGCCGCTTCGACGTCGAACCCGCGCCAGCGTCTCAGGCGAGTCCCGGCCTGCGACAGCTTCGGGGCACCGCCTGGGAGTGGACGTTGAGCCACTACGAGCCCTACCCAGGCTTCCGCCCCTACGACGGCGCGCTCACGGAATACAACGGCAAGTTCATGGACAACCAGCGGGTGCTCCGCGGCGGCTCGTTCGCGACACCACAAGCGCAGGCGCGCGTCGCCTACCGGAACTTCTGGCCGGGCGACACGCGCTTCCAGGTCAGCGGCGTGCGGCTCTGCGTGGACTGCTGAGCCGCCGCGCCGCGCGGCGAGCTACTTGCGCTCGAGCTCGTCAGCGAGCTTGCCGGCGCCGTAGATCTTGCGCAGCGACTCCACGATGATCGCGGTGTGCACCGAGACGGTGCGCGAGACCTCGTCGTCGAACACGTAGCGGTTGCCGAGCATCTCGATGTTGCCGTCGAAGATCAGGCCCACGACGTTCTGATCCTTGTCGATCATCGGCGAGCCGGAGTTGCCGCCGATGATGTCGCAGGTGGCGACGAAGTTGAACGGCGTCGACAGGTCGAGCTCCTTCTCCTTGTCGAGCCACGCCTGAGGGATGTCGAACGGATGCTCGCCGCCGAACTCGTGGTGTCGTGCGAACAGGCCGTAGAGGGTCGTGATGTGCGGCGCCCTGGTGCCGTTGTAGTCGTAGCCCTTCACGACGCCGTCGCTGATCCGCAGCGACATCGTCGCATCCGGCGGGATCTCCGTGCCGTACGCCGCGAAGCACGCCTCACCGATCTTGACGTTGAGCTCGTTCTCCTCGGCCTGCAGGCGCTGCATCGCCGCGCCGTCGCGGTCCTTCATCGCCTGCACCCGCGCCTCCTGAATCGCCGCGATCCGGTCCCAGATGTCGCCGTACTTCTCCTGCAGCTCCGGCTTCTTGGCGACCTCCGCGCGGAGGTCCGACTCGGCCTTGGCCTTGATCTCCATGATGCGCTCGTCGCGCAGCCCGTCCAGGTAGCCCTGCAGCGCCTTGCGACTGTTCTCCGCGCGCAGGATCTGGGGCAGGAGCTTCTTGCGCACATTTGGAGCTAGACGGAAGGTCTTTGGCATC
>CAZTQF010000823.1:0-1680 GCA_964615255.1 uncultured candidatus Brocadiaceae bacterium
GCGACATCCGACGGATCGGCCTCGCCAACAAGACCCTGACGCTGGTCGACAAGGACGTCGGCGGCGCCACCGCCAAGGTGATGGACGAGCCGATCCTGATCCGCGCCGACAAGTGGACCGAGTGGCACTACGTCGGCGAGATCATGAAGCAGTGCTCACAGCCTGACATCGCCTTCTGGAAGGTCCAGCTGGCGCTGTCCGAAGAGGACAAGGAGACCGGAGAGAAGAACGCCAGCCTGACGAGGGGACAATGAGCGCACTAGACGACGCCCAGGAAGAAGCCAAGGCCGACATGACGCCGATGATCGACGTCGTGTTCCTGATGATCATCTTCTTCATCTGCATCGAGTTCAAAGTGCTCGAGTCGAAGCTGGACGCCTTCCTCCCGACGGACAAGGGCAGCCAGTCCACCGTGGTGGAGCCCGAGGAGCAGCTCGCGATCAAGATCCACGTCGAGGCCAAGGGCACCGCCGACTACGAGCGCTACGGCGGCAAGGGCGTCAACCCCAACACCGGCCGCCCCAACCGCTTTCAGCTGGTCGGGCACAAGGTGAAGTGGGAAGTCGGCCCCAAGCCGATCTACTCGCTCGCCGCCCTCCGCGAGGAGCTCGGCCGGATCGCCCGTGACCCGGCCAGCCAGATCCCGGACAAGAAGACGGGCGGGACCAAGCTGATGAGTTGCGTCATCGAGGCCTACCCGGGCGCCATGTATGCAGACGTCGCCTCGACCAACGACGCCGCCAACGACGCGGGCTTCGAAGAGGTGAACTTCGGCGGCGGCCTCGGCCCCGGCAAGTAGTCGCCCCCCCCACGCCGCAGCCCCCGCTCGGGGGCCGCCACGGCGCGACACCGGGCCTGCGCAGGAGCGCAGGCCCGCGCCGGTTTTGGGCCCCCTTGCGCCGGGTTCTCGGCACCATGGAGGCTCCTCCGGTGCCTCGCAGAGCGCAGCTCCGGACCGCCCTTGTGAGCTCGCCGCGCGGGCCCGACAGGCCCGCAGGCGAACGCCGGGCGTAGGCGCCCCCAGGCCCCTGCCGGGGCGCGAAAAACCACTGGCACGCCCCCCGGGATGCGGCTAGCGTCTGGCCTTCGTGGCGTCGCGACTGCGCTCGTTCCGCCACGTTCAAGTCCGCTCCTTGTCGTCGCAAGTCCCTCTCGATCGGTCGCATGTGAGTCCCCTCCACGTGCGGCGGCGTCTCTGATGCCGTGTTCGTTCACCGGTCACTTGTCTTCGTCACGGAACACGGTCCCGCTCCCATCGGGACCACTCGCATTCTGGTTACGCACCGAGCGTGAAACGATGGCTCTCGAACATCCGCGCCTCCTCGCTTCCTCGCTGACGGTCGCCTTCCTGGCGGCCTCCTGCTCTCTCCCGACCGACGGCTCCAACGAGCCGGGGATCCAGCCGATCTCGGCTGCGTCCGGCGCCTCCGACGGCGGCGTGGCGCTGACGGACGAGCTGCTCGCCACCGAACAGGACCCGCAGGGTCAGCAAGCCGCCCAGGGTCAGGGCAAGGTCGCCGAGCAGCGCAAGGCTGTCCTCGTCGCCAACTGGCTCGACAACGCGCGCAAGCTGCGCATGCAGGGTGAGCTCCAAGCCGCCAAGCTCGAGCTGCTGAAGGCCAAGGACATGGCGCCCGCCAACGAGCGCGTCCGCAGTGAGCTCGCCGCGGTGCAGGCAGA
>CAZTQF010000824.1:0-1679 GCA_964615255.1 uncultured candidatus Brocadiaceae bacterium
TGAGCAGGTCCGCGCCCGCGCGAGCGCAGGGATCCTGGCGCGCGCCGCGCGCTCCCTCGAGCGCGGGGACGTCGCCGCCGCGAAGCGGGCGGCACAGCACCTCCAGCAATGGCAGCCGGGCGCCGAAGTCGAAGACCTCCTGGCGCGCTGCGACGCGGCCCTGGCGGCGAGCGCGGAGGCCATGGCAGCGCGCCGCGCCACGGCCAAGGAGCTCCGCGAGCTGCTCGACGCGGGCGCGCTGCGCCGCGCCGAGGCGATGGTGGCGGCGATGCCGGCAGCGGCCGGCGACGCCGAGGCCATGCGCGCGGAGCTCGCCACGCGTCGGCGCCGGGCCGCTGCGCTGTTGGCCGAGGCCGCGAGCTGCGCCGAGCAGGCGTGCAGCGAGGCGGCCATCGAGGCCTACGTGCAGTCCCTGGCCGTCGACGACTCCCCGGTCGACGCCGCGCACGCGGCCACGCGCCGGCGGATCGCCGAGGCGCTGCTCGCGGAGGTCGCGGGGGCGCTCCGCGACGGCGACGAGTCGACCAAGGGCTTGCTCACTGCCCTGGACTCGTTCGGGGCGGCCGTGCGCCGCGTCCCCGCGCTGCGCGGCGAGCAGGCCGCTCGCCGCTTGGGCGACGAGCTGCGAGCCGCCGCGACGCGCCAGCTCAGAGGGTCCGGATCGCTCGAGGAGGCGGCGCGCCTCGGGCGCGCGCTGCGGGACGTTGACCTCTCGCTCGACGATCGAGCGGACCAAGCGCTCGCCGCGCTGCTTGCGCTGGCGGCGCGCCAGCGCGAGCCGGACGGATGCGGGCAAGCGCTGCTGGGGCCGCTCGCGCAGGTCGCGGCGACCGCCCGCGCCGCCGGGTTCGAGGGGCTCGCGCGGACCGCGGCGGCGGCGTCTGCCGCGGCCGACGGTCTCGACCAGCAGTTCGCGGCGGCGCGCGAGCTGCTGGAGCGCGGTGACCTGGGCCTCGCGCGGGAGCGCTTCGTCGCGATCCTCGCCGAGGATCCACTGCACGCAGACGCGGCGCAGGAGCTCGAGATGTTGGACGGGGCCCTGGCCGACCTCGACCGGCGGCTCGCCGACGCGCGCACGGCGCTGCGCTCGGGGCGGCTGCGCGAGGCGCGCGCGCTCGCGATGTCGCTCGCCGGGACGCCTCGGATCGCCGCCGAGGCGCAGCTGCTCGCCAAGGAGGCGCGCGACCGCATGGAGCTGGTCGACAAGGGCATCGACGAGGTGCGCGTCGCGCTCCACGGGCGCGCGTCGAGCACGATCGAAGGCGTCCGTCACTCGCTGGGACGACTCCGCGAGCTCGAGCGCGTGCAGGAGGACCACGAGCAGCTGCCGGCGATGGTCGCGGCGCTGCAGGTCGAGATCACAGGGCTCGAGCGGTGCACGTCGCTGCTCACGTCGCTCGCCGGAGGCGACCTCGAGCCAGCCGTGAGCGGCGTGCCCGAGCTGGTCGCCGCGCGCGCGTCTTTGCTCCACGTCGAACGCATCGACGCGCGCCTCTGCGAGGTGGGCGACGGCGTCCAGCAGCACGGCGAGCGCGCGCTCGCGGCCGGTCGCCTCGCCGAGCTGTCGCGCGCCGCCGCGCTGCTCGCGTGCCTCGAGGTCGTGCGCCCCGCGTTCGGCGCGCGCGCCGCGGCGCGGCGCGAGGAGCGCGCGTCGCGCGAGCGGCGCGTCGCGGCGCTGC
>CAZTQF010000825.1:0-1677 GCA_964615255.1 uncultured candidatus Brocadiaceae bacterium
CGCTCGGTGCAGATCGCGTGCTGGGTCTTGGGCAACTTGGAGTACCAGACCTCCCAGACCGGCAGCACCGTCAGCCGGCTGCCGTTGCCGACGATCGCGACCGTCAGCTCGCGGCCGTCGACGAACTCCTCGGCGATCACCTCACCGCCTACCCGGTCGAACATGAACGCGACCCGCTTCTCCAGCTGACGGTCGGTCTTGACGACCGAGGCCTGCGAGATGCCGGTGCTGCCGTGCTCGATCGCCGACTTGACGATGACGGGGTACTCGACGCCATCGGGCAGCCGCGGCTGCTTGCGGCCGGGCAGGAACGACGTGAACCGCGGGCACGGGATGCCGTGCCAGGTCAGGATCTGCTTGCAGAGCGTCTTGTCGTTGCCGAGCGTGATCCCGCGCGGGTTGCAGCCGGTGTAGGGCAGCTTGAGCAGCTCGAGGTAGCTGACGACGTGCGCCTCGTAGGACGTGATGTCGTGGAAGTCGGTCAGCACGTTGAACGCGATGTCCGGCGCGAACTCCCGCTGCTTCTGACGGATGACGTCGAGGTCGTGCTTGACGCCCAGCGCCTCGACCTCGTGGCCGAGCGCGCGCAGCGTCATCTGCACGTCGAGCTCCATCTGGTAGGGATAGGTCTCCTCCCAGTCGAGCTCCTCGGCGCCCGGCGGCGGCAGCAGCTCTTCGTGGACCAGCAGCAGGACGCGGAGCTTCTTCATGCCGGAGCCGGACGATAGTCCGCGGCGCGCGCGAGCGCCAACGCGCGACGCCGTCGTCAGCTGCCGACGATCCAGCGCGCGCCGTTGGACGTAGTGACCTGGAGCGCGTTGCCGGCGCCGGGCGCGAACGCCTGCGACGCGAACGACGCGCCGAGCAGGACGCTCGCGTTGGGCACGGACACGGTGACGCTGCCGCTGCCGGCGGACAGCGGCGTCGTCACGAGCGCAGCGCCCGCGACGTCGACGTAGGCGCGGCAGCCCGGCGCGCCGACCGCTGCGAGGTCCACGGCGGACGGCAGCGCCTGGTCACGCACCGCGACCGCGGCGAGGGGCGCGCTGCCTGCGCCGGAGACCGACAGCGTCAGCGCGCCGCCCAGCTGCGGCGGCGTCGTCGCGTGCGCCAGCGGGAAGCGGTCCGGGCCGGTGGTCGCGAACGGCACGCGCTGGTCGAGGTCCGAAGTGCCTGGGTCCGGCACCGCGCCGCCCGGACCGAAACCGACGAGCGCCAAGCCCGTGCCGGGACCCGGCTGCAGGGCGCCGTAGCGGAAGGCGAAGCTGCCGTCGCTGCGCAGCACGCACTGCACCGTCACCGAGGTCGCGCCAGGCGCCGGCGGACCGCCGCGGCCGTCGGCGACGTCGAGCCACGTGACGTAGGCTTCGGTTCCGTTCGCCGCGACGTCGAAGTAGACGCCGCTCGCGGGGCTGCTCGGCTGATTCGCGTTGGGCTCGAGGTCACACCAAAGCGGCGCGAGCCGCGGCTGCTGGGTCACCAGCTCGCCCCCCGAAGGCGTCACATCGGACGTGAGCGCCGCGGTCGCGCCGAAGTAGACCTCGCCGTTGGCGTCCGTGTGCTCCGAGAAGCCCTGCCGAGCGCCGAGCGCCGAGCGCCGAGCGCCGCGCGCCGCGCTCACGACGACCGCTTGCGGAGGGCCTCGGGGTTCCGAGGCGGGTCGATGCGGCTGGCGGG
>CAZTQF010000826.1:0-1671 GCA_964615255.1 uncultured candidatus Brocadiaceae bacterium
TCACCGTCAGCCAATAGTCGTCTCCCTCCTCGTCGTCGACGGGCGACGCTGCGACGGTGCCGAGCGGCGGGAGGCCCGGCAGCGGCTCGAGCGACCAGCCCGCCGGGCTGGGCGTGGCGGCGTAGACCACGTTGCGCACGTTGTCGAGCACGTTGACCAGCAGCTTGCTGCGGGTGCCCGACCAGCCGCTCAGCGACGCGCGCTCGGTGGGCGTGAACAGCGCGTGCAGCTCGCGTCGGCCGGCGAGGTAGTCGTCAAACCGGGTGACCAGCAGCGAGCCCGCCGGGTGGCGCTGCCCTCCGACCTGCCAGTCCTCGCGCAGCTCGAACAACAGCCACTCGCGGTGCGCGGTCGCGTTCGCGCTGGCCTGCTTCTCGATCGGCACCAGCGCGCCGTCGACGAAGACGGCCAGCTCGTTGGTGTAGAACGTGACCCCGCGGTAGACGAACTCGCGCTCGTAGCCGGGCGTCCGGTCGGTGAAGCCGGCGACGTAGACGTCGTCGCAGCGCCCCTCCGCGACGATCTCGGCGGCCGCGAGCGGCGCGCCGCGTCGCCAGCGCTTGACGACCCGCGGATAGCCCGAGTCGGTCATCGAGCCTGGGCCGAAGTCTGTGCCGACGTAGACCGTGTCCTGGTCGATCCACGCGACCGAGGACTTGGCCTCGGGGAGCTCGAACCCGCCCTCGACGAACGCCTTGGCGACGGGGTCGAACTCGCGGACGACGGCCGCGTCGGCGCCGCCGCGCGACAGGCTCAGCAGGCAGCGCGACCGATCGGGCAACAGCCAGGTCGAGCCCTTCCAGACCCAGTTCTCACCTTCGGCTTCGCCGAGCGCGTCGAGGTCGAGCACGACCTCCCACTCGGGCTCCTCCTCGAGGTAGGACTCCCAACTCGTCCGACGCCACAGGCCGCGCGGGTTGTCGGCGTCCTGCCAGAAGTTGTAGTAGTGCGGTCCGCGCTTGGCGACGTAGGCGACGCGCTCGTTCGAGTCGAGGATCGACAGCAGCCGCTCCTGCAGCGCGTCGAAGCCGGCCGCGGCCGTCAGCGCACGGGTGCTCTCCGCGTTGCGGGCGCGGACCCAGTCGAGCGCCGCGTCGCCGTCGATGTCTTCGAGCCAGAGGAAGGGGTCGTGCGGGGCGGGGTCGGACATCGTGCGCGCTCGGGCGTCTGGCAGCGGGTGCTGCGGAGCCCGCGCGCAGCTCGCAGAGGTGGGATCCGCCAGGCACCCCGGGCACAAGGAACGGCAAGCGTTGGCTGCTTCCTTCCGGACCTGACCAGGTGCACCGACTGCCCCTTTGCTCGGGACCCGGCAGACCCCACCTCCGCGAGCCGCGCGGAGAAAAACTGGCGGAGAGGGGGGGATTCGAACCCCCGACAGCCTTTTGGGCTGTACCCGCTTTCCAGGCGAGCTCCTTAAACCACTCGGTCACCCCTCCGCACGGTCCTGTCCGACGGCCCTGAGGGGCTCCCGGACGGGAAAAGGGGACGGCAGAAGCTAGCTGTCGACGCAGTCGCAGGCAAGGTCGCCAAGATCTTTCACGCCGCCGTCGGTTTCGGCATGCTGAGGCGATGGCGGCAGCGGGCAACGACAGCGGAGCGGCGGAGCAGCGCGGCGCCTACCAGGTGGTCGCGCGCCGCTTCCGACCACAGACCTTCGAAGAGCTCGTCGGC
>CAZTQF010000827.1:0-1671 GCA_964615255.1 uncultured candidatus Brocadiaceae bacterium
CCGTTCGTCCTGGAGCAGGGCACGTTCGTGGTGGGCATCGAGCGGCGCGGCGGGCCGACCGCGCGCGTCGAGCTGGTCGCGCCACAGGCGGGCTACCCGATCCGGGGCTCCATTCGTGAGGTCGCGTCGCGCAAGGGCGCGACCTACGGCGCGATTGACGAAGGCGACGGCGTCAAGGTGCGCGGCAAGTTCTACCGGAAGTCGCCCAGGGTCGAGATCAAGACGTCGGTCAACGACCCGTCGCGTTGGTACGAGGACACGCTCCGACACCAGCTGTCGCGCGCAGGGGTGGCCGTCACCTCGGCCGCGCCCGCCGCCGACCTCGGCGTCGTCTTCCGGCACCGGAGCCCGCTGCTGCCGGCGCTCCGGCGCATGCTGGAGGACTCGTCCAACTTCGACGCCGAGCAGTGTCTCCGCGCGCTCGGCGCCGCGACCGAGCAGGACGGCAGCCTCGCAGGCGGGCAGAAGGCGCTGCGCGCCGCGTTGATCGAGCTGGTCGGGCGGGTCCCGGAAGGCGTCGAGCTGGTCGACGGCTCGGGGCTCTCCAAGCAGAACCGATTGACCCCCGGGCTGCTGGTCGTGGCCATGTTCGAGCTGCAGCGACGCGGGCTGTGGTCCGACCTCGCGGCGTGCCTGCCGGTCGCGGGACGCACCGGGACCCTGCGGAAGCGGTTCGTCGGCACGGACCTCGAGGAGCGCGTCCGGGCCAAGACCGGCTGGATCCGGGGCGCGTCGGCGCTCTCGGGCGTGGTCGAGTCCGCGGACGGCAGCCCGCGGTGGTTCTCGATCCTGATGAACTACGAACGGGGCCGCAGCGGCGTGAACAAGGAGCTGAAGAAGCTCCAAGAGGACATCGTCTCGGCCGTCGCGGCGATGCCGCGCAGCCGATGAGCGCGCCCTCTTCGGGCGAGCTCGCGGTGTTCTCCGAAGCGGCGGTTCGCCTGGCGATGAGCGCCGGCCGTGAGCTGCTCGACTGCCGCCGGCGGGGCGTCGTGGCGGAGTCCAAGGGGGTCCGGCGGGAGCTGGTGACCGCCGCCGACCGCGCAGCGGAGCACGTGGTCGTCGACGGCCTGCAGCGCGCGTTTCCTGAGCACGCCGTGCTCGCGGAGGAAGGCGTGCTGACGACGCGCGGCGAGCCGAGCTCCGCCTCGGAGTGGCTTTGGATCGTCGACCCGCTCGACGGCACGACCAACTACGTGCACGGGATCCCGTTCTATTGCGTCGCGATCGCGCTGGCGCACCGGGGAGAGCCGGTGGTGGGCGTCGTGCACGCGCCTGAGCTCGGCGAGACCTATGTCGCGTCGAAGGGAGCGGGCGCGACCCGGACCACACAGGCGGGCGAGGTCCGTCGGCTGCAGGTCTCGTCGGCCGCCGCGATCGAGGACGCGCTGCTGGCGACGGGCTTCTCCTACAACCGGAACGAGCCCGGCCGGGACGACAACACGCGCAGCGTCGCCCACGTGCTGCCGCGCTGCCGCGATCTCCGGCGCCTCGGCAGCGCCGAGCTCGACCTGTGCCTGGTCGCGAGCGGCGTCTACGACGGCTACTGGGAGCGCTACCTCCAGCCGTACGACGTCGCCGCGGGCGCGGTCATCGTGCGTGAGGCCGGCGGCGCGGTCAGCGACTACGACGGCGGCCGTGACTGGCTGTTCGGCGACTCCGTGGTCGCCA
>CAZTQF010000828.1:0-1669 GCA_964615255.1 uncultured candidatus Brocadiaceae bacterium
TCGCCGTTCTCGCGCTCCTCCACGCGGTCGACGTCGAGCACGGCCCCGATCTGCTGCCGGTAGGTCTGCTTGTTGGCCTCGACCTGCTCCCGCGTCAGCGCGGGCCGGGTCTTGTTGCGGCCTGTCGGGTCGCCCACCATCGCGGTCGCGGTCCCCCAGAGGACGATCACCGTGTGGCCCAGCCGCTGGAAGTCCCGGAGCTTGCGGAGCGGCACGGTGTGGCCGAGGTGGATGTCGGGCGAGCTCGGGTCGATCCCAAACTTGACCCGCAGCGGGACGCCCGTCTCGCGGCTGTGCTCCAGCCGCTTGCGCAGGTCGTCCTCGTCGACGAGGTCCACGGCGCCGCGTCGGATCACGGCCAACTGCTCTTCGACGGGCGGGAACTGCACCCTGGACTTGTTACTGCTGCGGGCCAAGACGCGCAAGCGACGGCCGCGCTACTGGCGGCTCTGCCACCAGCTGAGCCAGCCGTCGCGGTCGCCGACGGAGATGTTGACGCCCGCGGTGCGGTGCAGCGCGGCCATCGCGACCTGCGCCTGGTCGGCGCGGCCGAACCGCACCTGGTCGATCAGCAGCGCGGTCGCCTCGCGCCGCTCCTGCGCTGGGACCAGCAGCGCGCTCAGGTAGGCGCCCGCGTAGTTCTTGGGGTTGAAGTCGGCGAGCGCGGCGCGCAGCGCCGCGAGCGGCTGCTCCGCCAGGACCTCGTAGCCCACCGGCCACTGGGTGCAGGTGATCGCGCCGGCGGTGACGCGCTGGATCGGCGCGCGGAGCTCGTCGATCGTCACGTAGCCGGGCATCAGGTCGACCCGCACGACGACCGACCGCCGGACCGCGTCCCCGGCCGCCGCGCCGACCTCGACCGGGAGCGACAGGCTCTCGTCGCGCAGCTCGATGGCGCGCGGGAGCCAGAGGAACTCTTTGGACTGGGATTCGCGCGAGCTGCCGTCGACGAACTCGTCCTCGACCGTCACCCCCACCGAGAACCCCACCGGGTCGTCGTCGCCGAGCGCGCCGAGCCGCACCGCGTCGGTCATCGGCGGCAGCTCCAGCTCGAGCCGCAGGGGCTCGCCGAGCGGCGGCGCGCGCCGCGCGGCCTCGGGCGCGGGCGCAGGCTCGGCGGCGTCCCCGACGAGGCGCAGCAGGCCTCGCTGCTGGACGTGCTGCTGGAACCGGATCCCGCGCGCGATGGCCCGGTAGCCCACGAGGTGCTGCCGGAACGACTCCGGCACGTTCGGCAGGTCGTAGCTCTCGACGAGGCTGTCGATCAGCGCCGCGTCGCCGTCGGCCGCCGCGTCCTGCAGCCGCCGGAGGATCCCGCCGAAGAACTCCAGCTGGACTCGACTGCTGCCCGCGCCCCCGAGCTCGGTGAGCGGGATCGAGACCGGCGCGGCAAACGGCAGCGCCTCGCCGTCGCCGGGCTCCGCCGGCTCGTAGGTGGTGACGCAGGCGACGGCGATCGATGCCGCAGCGGCGACGGCGAGCCTCGCTCGTCGCCGCGCAGCACCGGTCGTCGCCGCCGCCGGGCGCACTAGGCGTCGCCCTTGTCGCCGTCCGAGCCCTGGTCGGCCTCGGGGCTCGCCTCGTCGGCGGGCTTGTCCGCCGCCTCGCGCTCGCTGACGCGCTGGCCGATGCCCTTGAGCTGGTCGGCGAGCGAGCCGAGCGCGGGGTG
>CAZTQF010000829.1:0-1665 GCA_964615255.1 uncultured candidatus Brocadiaceae bacterium
TTGGTGTGCCCGGCATGAGCCGCGCTCAGACGGAGGTGGTGCGCGACAAGGAGTCGATGAAGACCGCCGTGGAGGCGGCCGGGCTGCGCGTGCCCCGGCACGGCCGGGCGCGGAGCGCGCGTGAGGCGCACGAGGTGCTGGAGCGGGTCGGCTTTCCCGCGATCGTCAAGCCGATCGACGGCGCCGGCAGCCAACACACCTACCGCTGCGACGACCGCGCTGGCTTCGACGAGGCGCTGGAGAAGACCCGCGCCGTCGAGGAGCTGTCGGTCGAGGAGTATGTCGAGGGCGAGGAGCTGACCTACGACACGGTCTGCGCCAACGGCGACGTGCTGTTCGAGAACGTGTCGCTCTACCGCCCCAAGCCGATGGTCTTGGCGCAGAGTCCTTGGATCTCGATGCAGAACATCGTGCTGCGCGACCTCGAGCACGCGCTGGCGCGGCCCGGCGTCGAGCTCGGTCGCTCGGTGCTGAAGGCGCTCGGCTTCACCACCGGCTTCACGCACATGGAGTGGTTCTGCACGCCCGCGGGCGAAGCCGTGTTCGGCGAGATCGGCGGCCGGCCGCCCGGCGCGCGCCTCGTGCACGCGATGAACTACTCGGCGGACATCGACCTCTTCACCGGCTGGGCCGAGGCGACCTGCTACGGGCGCCTGAGCCAGGACACGAGGAAGAAGTTCAACGCCTCGATGGTCTTCAAGCGCGCCCAGGGCGACGGCGTCGTGCGCGAGCACCGGGGGCTGGCGGAGCTGATGCAGCGCTACGGTGAGCACGTCGCGTCGATCGAGTTGACGCCGATCGGCGCGCCGCGTCGGGACTGGCGTCAGGTCGTCGTCGGCGACGGCTGGATCGTGCTGCGCCACCCCGACTTGGACGTCTGCCTGGAGATGAGCGAGCGGTTCGTCAACGACCTCGTGGTCGTCGCCGGATAGCGCGCAGCGCCGGCCCATTTTCGGCCGCATTCCTCGGCGCCGCCGGTCGCGGCGGCCCGCTGGCGTGCGTAGACTGCCGCGCGGCAACATGACGACCTCTGTCCGATCCCGTGGAGCCCGCGCGCTCCTGTTCGCGTTCTTCGGCCTGCTCGCAGCGCCGGCGCTCGAGGCCCAGACCCGCAAGGAGCTCGGCCGCATGTGGACCTTCGAGCACGCGCCGCTCGGGTGGTTCCAGCAGGCATACGACTGGCAGCCGAGCGAGAAGTGGCTCGAGCACGCCCGCATGTCCGCGTTGCGGCTCGGCGACCAGGGGCGCTACTTCTGCTCGGCTTCGTTCGTCAGCCCGCACGGGCTGATCATGACCAATCACCACTGCGCGAGAGACTTCGTCGCGCAGGTCCAGGGCGACAACGACTGGCAGACCAACGGCTTCTACGCCGGCGCCTACGAGAACGAGATCAAGATCCCCGGCGGCAAGTGCTCCCAGATGATCTCGCAGCGAGACGTGACCGAAGAGGTGCGGGAGAAGGGCCAGGACGCCGTGCTGGCGGCGGCGCGCGAGGCGCACCCGGAGCTCGAGCACCAGGTCATCGCGCTCTACCAGGGCGGACGGCTGGTGTCGGAGGAGCCGAAGGCGCGCTTCGCCCTGGGCACCCTGCCCGCGGCCTGCGAGGCCCTGCAGGAGGCGCTGAAGCCCGTGCTGGCCAGCCGCATGGTCACCGGCGACGTCAAG
>CAZTQF010000830.1:0-1656 GCA_964615255.1 uncultured candidatus Brocadiaceae bacterium
CGAGGACGCGCGTGCGCAGGCCGAGCGGGGCGCCTGCGAGCGCGAGCATGCGGCCGAGCTGCCCGCCTCCGAGCACGGCCGTGATCATGCGGGAGGCTCGAGGCGGGGGTCGCGGTCCGCGAGCACCTTCTGGGTCATCGCCTCGCGTCGGCGGCGGATCGCCTCGCGCAGCTCGGGGTGCGCTTCGCCGAGCATCGCGGCGGCGAGCAGCGCTGCGTTGATCGCGCCCGGCTTGCCGACCGCGAGCGTTCCGACGGGGACCCCGCCGGGCATCTGCACGATGGAGAGCAGCGCGTCGGTGCCGTTCATGACGGTCGCGTCCATCGGCACGCCGAGCACCGGCAGGACCGTCTTGCTGGCGGCCATTCCGGGCAGGTGCGCCGCACCTCCGGCCGCGGCGATGATCACCTGCAGGCCGCGCTCCTCGGCCGTGCCCGCATACTCCATGAGCCAGTCGGGCGTTCGGTGGGCGCTGACGATGCGCACCTCGTGGGGGACGCCGAGGTCCTCGAGCGTCGCGGCGCAGTGCGCCATGGTCACCCAGTCGCTGCGCGAGCCCATGATCACGCCGACCAGCGGTGTTGCAGGTTCTGTCATGTCGGATCTAGAGGTCGGTCTCCAGGGCCAGCGCGATCTTGCGCGCGAGGTCTTCGGCCATCTCGGCGCGCGCCGAGGTCAGGTTCTCGCCGAGCGGCGCCCGGAACTCCGTGCGGTCGAGCAGGCGCCGATCGACGTGCACCGTGCCGTCGCGGCCCACGAGCCGGACGTGCACGGCCCCGAGCAGGACGCCCTCGCGTGCGCGCGGGAAGCGGAAGTCCTGCGGGTTCGCCGGGTCGCGCACGCCGATCACGGCGGTGCGCTCCCGCGCGTCGGTCAGCACGACCTCCAGCACGGCGTCGGCGTCTTCGCGCGTCGCGAGCCTCAGGTCGGTGGTGACGGGCAGCTCGCGCGCCAGGAACCGGCTGATCTCGACCTCGAAGCGCTGGCGGTAGCTCTCGTTGCCGACGACCTGGAAGGCGACGCTGCGGATGCCGCGCTCGCTGAGCCCGGTGCCGACGCTGTAGCCGCAGGCCGCGAGCGCGCCGAGACAGGCGACCGCGAGGCGAAGGCCCGAGGTCACGGCCGGCCTCCCGTCGGCGCGGCGGCGCGCGCTTCGAGGCGCGCGCGCGTCGCGACCGCGTCGGCGTAGCCGGGCACGCCCTCGAACTCGGGGCGCGACGCGAGGCGCGCGTGGTGGAGCTGGCCGTCGTAGCTGTCGAGCGTCCGGTAGTAGTCGACGACGTCCAGGTGCCGGCGGACCTGCCACGTGAGCACCTGCTGGAGCGCGCGCTCGGCCTCGGCGACCATCTGCGGGTTCTCGGGCGCCGTCCGCAAGAACGTGCGGAGCTCGGTCACCGCCTGCTGCATGCCCTGGAGGTCGTAGTCGGGGCCGCGGAGGGTCGCGACGATGCTCATCGCGAAGCGGAAGTTGGCGTAGAAGCGCCAGTCGCTGTTCGGCTGCTCCAGGATGATCTCGCGGTAGCGGAGCTGCGCCAGCTCGTAGTCGCCGGCCTCGAACGCCATGTCGCCGAGCACCCGCAGCGCGTCGGCGAGCCGCGGCGTGTCCGGGTGGCGCGTCACCAAGTGCTCCAGCACGATGCGGCCAGCTGAGCGGTC
>CAZTQF010000831.1:0-1655 GCA_964615255.1 uncultured candidatus Brocadiaceae bacterium
CGTCCCAGGTCGGCCACGGGGAGTAGCTCAAGGACCCCGCACCTTCGAGCCGCTCCCAAAGCTCTTCTGCCAGGTGGGGCGCGAAGGGCTGGAGCAGCTGCACGAACCGCCGCAGCTGGCAGCGCGAGAGCTGCTCGAGCTTCTTGGTCGCCTCGTTGACGAAGATCATCATCGCGGCGATCGCGGTGTTGAACGCCATGCGCTCGATGTCGCCGGTGACCTTGTGGACGGTGCGATGCAGCTGCTTCTCGAGGCCCGGGTCGCCGGCGCGATCCGTCGCGAGCCAGGCGTGCACCCGGCCGTGCTCGGCGTGCTCCGGCACGCACAGCCGCCAGACCCGCTGCAGGAAGCGGTGCACGCCGGGCACGTCCTTAGGGTTCCACGGCTTGCTGTCCGCGAGCGGGCCCATGTACATCTCGTAGAGCCGCAGCGTGTCCGCGCCGAACTCGCCCACCACGTCGTCGGGGTTGACGACGTTGCCGTAGCGCTTCGACATCTTGGTGACGGTCTGCGTCAGCTTCTCGCCGGTCGCTGCGTGCACGACGTCGTCGCCGTCGACGCGCGTCTTGTCCTTGGGCACCACCGCGCCCCGGGCGTCCTGGTAGGCGAACGCCTGGATCATTCCCTGGTTGTAGAGCTTGAAGAACGGCTCCACGACCGACACGTGCCCCTCGTCGTGCAGCACCTTGGTCCAGAAGCGCGAGTAGAGCAGGTGGCCGACCGCGTGCTCGGTGCCGCCGACGTAGAGGTCGACCGGCAGCCAGTAGTCGCTCGCCTCCCGGCTGCAGAACTCCCGGTCGTTGTGCGGATCGCAGAACCGCAGGAAGTACCAGCTCGACCCGGCGGCCCCTGGCATCGTGTTGATCTCGCGCTGCGCTGGGCGGCCCTGCGCGTCGGTCGTGCCGACCCAGTCCGTTGCGCGGATCAGCGGCGACTCCGGCTGGCCGCCGGGCTTGAAGTCGTCCATCTCAGGCAGCGTCACCGGCAATTGCTCGTCGACGACCAGCGCGACGCCGTCTTCGGTGTGCAGCACCGGGAACGGCTCGCCCCAGTAGCGCTGCCGACTGAACAGCCAGTCCCGGATCTTGTAGGTGGTCTTGGCCTCGCCGCGGCCCGCGGCCACCAGCCAGTCGATGATCGCGCGCTTGCCGTCGGCCATCGACATGCCGTCCAGCGCGATCGCGCCATCGTGCGTCCGGCAGTGTGCGGCGTACGGCACCTCCGACGTGCAGCACTCGTCGCCCGCGGCGACCCGGGCGTCGCGCTCCGCGTCGTCGGTCCGAGGCGCGAAGATGCCAGGGATCTCGAGGCCGAACTTCTGCGCGAACTCGAAGTCGCGCTCGTCGCCGGCCGGCACCGCCATGATCGCGCCGGTGCCGTAGCTGACGATCACGTAGTCGGCGATCCAGATCGGCACCCGACCCTTGGGGTCATCGGCCGCGAACAGCGGATTGCGGGCGTAGGCGCCGGTGAACACGCCGCTCTTGTCCTTGGCGAGGTCGGTGCGCTCGAGTTCGCTCTTGGCGGCGGCCGCCTTGACGTAGGCGTCGACTGCCCCCTGCTGCGCGGGCGTCGTCAGCGCAGCGACCAGCGGATGCTCGGGTGCGAGCACCATGAACGACGCGCCGAACAGCGTGTCGGGGCGGGTCGTGAAG
>CAZTQF010000832.1:0-1655 GCA_964615255.1 uncultured candidatus Brocadiaceae bacterium
CATCAGGGGCGTGATGCCCTGGTTGTCCTGGGCATTGACCTCGGCTCCGGCTTCCAACAGCGCTCTGGCTATGTCGGCGTGGCCTTCATTGGCCGCCCTGTACAGCGGTGTCTTACCGCCTCATCCCGCGCATCGACCTCGGCTCCGGCCTCGAGCAGCAGCGCGGCGCGGACGCGCAGCCAGGGGCCGAACTCGGGGTGCAGCAGCATCCCCGAGATCGGCGAGACGACCCCGAAGCCTGCTGCTTCGCCGAGCGTCGCGAACGGCAGCCGGCCTTCCGCGGGGCCGACCTGGCGGGCGCGGACGCCGAGCCTGCCGAGCTCGTGCGCGATCACGCGCACCGAGGCCTCGGCGATCATGTCCGCGGTCGGGGCGTCGACCGCCCGGGCGTCCGCGCCGACCTGTCGGCCGAACTCGTGGCACGGCCGGTTGCCGCCCGTCCCCAGGACCAGGATGCTGCCGCACCCGGGCGCGAGCGCGGCGCTGCGGAGCTCTGCGGGCTGGCCCCGGTCGAAGCGCGCGGCGTCCACCACCCCGAAGAGGTTCAGGCCGTTGCGGGCGGCCAGCTGCTCGAGGTCTCGGAGGTCGTTCATGGGGCCCATCGGTGCCGACGCTCCGACTCATGGGATCTGAGGAGCGCCCGCGCAATACCTTGCTCGGGCTCTCTCGCGCGCCTACGCTCCGCCCACTCCCAGCGGGGAAGTCCGGTGCGAAGCCGGCGCTGTCCCGCAGCTGTAACCGGGGACGACCGCCCGATCACCACTGACGACGCCGCGTAGGCCCGTTGGGAAGGTGGGCCAGTAGGCAGATCCGGAAGCCAGAATATCCGCCGGGGGTCGGGCCTCTCGAGGTCCGTTCCAGCCTGCTTCGTGGCGCGTCCGACGCCGCGTGGTGCGTGATCCCGCCGCGACGAGCTCGCCGGCCCGAAGCCTGCGGGTTCGGCCGGCGGCAGCGGCGGCCGTCGCCGGACGGCACGCACGACAGCGAAGCGGGTCCACGTCGCCCGGTCCCGGGCACAGGACTTCTCCATGCTCCGCACCTTCGCCGCGCCGGTCGCCGCCGCTGTCGCCACGATCCTCCCCGCCCAGCAGCCTGCCGAAGGCTACGCCGCCGCGACCTCGACACTACCTGCCGGCGCGAGCAACGTGCTGGAGACCGCGCAGGGCACGCTCTACTTCGACGGGTTTCAGCTGCAGCTCGACCCCGGCGGCGGCGGCGTCCCGCTGCTGACCTTCCCGTCCTACACGTTTGGCTCCTTCTCGGCGCCCATCGGCGCGACCGAGGTGCTCTTCGGCGAGAGCAGCAACGGCGGCGTCTGGAGCGTCCCGCTGAACGGCGCGCCCGCGCAGCTCATCGCCAACGTCCCGTTCAACTACGACGCCGTGCTGCTCGACGACGACCGGGCGCTGGTCTCGGCCAAGACCGGGGGCTACGCAGCGCCGCTCAACGACGTGGTCTTCGTCGATCTCCTGACCGGCCAGACCCAGCTGCTCGCGCAGTTCCCCGGCGCGTCCGGCCCGCTGGCGATCGACGCCGCCGGCGACGTCTACTACGCGACGGCGCCCGCCACCTTCCCGGCGCCGTCCGGCACGGTCGAGGTCTGGCGCCTGCCGCGCGCGGTCGTGGACGCGGCCGTGCTCTCCGGTCAGGTGCTC
>CAZTQF010000833.1:0-1651 GCA_964615255.1 uncultured candidatus Brocadiaceae bacterium
CCTGCAAGGGGCCGGCGCGCGCAGACCTGGTCGTCGCTCATGATCGAGCACCGCCCGCCGTAGGCGGCGTCGCTGGCCTGGACGTCCTGCGCGCCGCGCACCTTGGCTACGGCACGAATAGAATTAGTCTCCCCACGCATGTCGGCCAAAGGCCATCACCCCGCGCTCGTCCTCGCCACGCTCTGCTGGCTGCTTCCGATGCTGCTCGGCTCGACCGCCTTCTTCGGGTGGCTCGTATGGACCGGGGGCAAGAGCGACGAGGGCAAGGCGTTCCAGCTGCTCGGAGTGGCGACGCTCTCCGCGGGCCCGGCGTTCTTGCTCGGAGGCCTCGTCGCGCTGCTCGTCGCCAGGCGACGCGGCGCCGGGTGGCCGCAAGTGCGACGTCGCGCGCTGCTGCTGTTCGCCAACGTCCCGCTGGCGCTGGCCTACTTCCTCGGCGTCTCCGTCGCGGCCATCCAGCGCGTCGAGGTCGTCAACCGGTCGGGGCGCGCGGTCGAGCAGGTTGCGCTCACGGCCTGCCGCACCGCGACCCGCGACGTAGGCACGCTCGCACCCGAACAAAGCTACGTCTGGCGCTTCTCGCCGCCCAGCGAGGGCACCCTCTCGGTGACCGGCAAACTGGACGACGAGGTCGTGGCGCTAGAGGGCGTGTGCATGTTCTTCGTCTTCGACCGGATCGACGTCACGGTGGAATTGCAGCCCAGTGGCGTTTGGACCGTGCACGAAGCGCCGGGAGCACCTTGGTCTTGGCTGCCTGGATTCTGACAGCCGCGCATCCAACTCGCGGCCCTGCCTACCGAAGGTGCGCCGCGACCTTGGGGCGGTTGCTGCGGATGTCGTCCAGGTCGAAGTCGATCGCGAGCACCTCGCCGAGGTAGCGGATCAAGCCCTCGATCTCGGGGGTCCACGGCGTGGTCGCGTTCTGCAGCGGCGTCGTCCCTTTCTGGTTCTTCGCCCCCCGCTTCGCGCCGGCCTGCAAGAGCACCTCGACCACCTCCAGGTGACCGAGGAACGCTGCCTGGTGCAGCGCAGAGTCGCCGTCCTGATTCGTGTCGTTGACGCGCGCGCCCTGCTGCAGCAGGTACCGCACCGCGTCGGGCCGACCGGCGAGCGCCGCGAGCGCCAGCGGATGCGAGCCGTCCTGGTCGCTGACGCTGTTGACGTCGGCGCCCGCGCGGACGTGGAACTGTAGCGCGTCGACGTCGCCGTCCTTGGCGGCCCGCCAGATCGAGGGCTCCCAGTCCTTGCCGCTGACGGGGAACGCGAACGGCGGCTTCGGCCGCTTCGTCCAGACCGGCATGCCGCCTCTGAGCTCTTTGAGCAACTCCGAGCGGCGCGCCGCGACGAACTCCCGCACGACGTCCATCGCGTCGACGGCCCGGCGCTGGTAGCGGCCGAGGTGCGGCTCCAAGAGCGCCTCGATCCGGTCCAGCTCGGCGCCGATCACAGCCTCGTCCCAGTGTCGCGCGAGCAGCTCGCGCAGCTCCTTCTCGTAGCGCGCGCGCCCCGACGGCAGCTGGTAGAGCCGATGCGCCAGCCGCCCGGTCGTCTTCACCGAGACCGGCGCTTCGGGGTCGTAGTCCACGAGGCTGTGCTTCATGAACAGGCAGTCGGCCCCCCAAGGCAAGAAGTGGAACCGGTCGGTGTCGGG
>CAZTQF010000834.1:0-1646 GCA_964615255.1 uncultured candidatus Brocadiaceae bacterium
TTCGAGCGGCCGCACGTGCTCCCACCCTGGCGCTCCTTTTTTCAGCGACCGTAACTTTGTCCCCACCGCGGAGGGGATCCAACGTGACCGATCTGTTCCCCAAGTGGACCAACAAGGTCCCTGCGTTCCTGGCGCTCGGCGCCGCGGGCGCGGGCCTGTTCGTGGTCTTCGTCGTCTCCTTCTGGTTCTCCCCGAAGAACACCGACGTCGGCTACCAGCCCTACCAGCCGATCCCCTACAGCCACAAGCTGCACGCGGGCACGCTCGGTATGGACTGCCGCTACTGCCACCGCACCGTCGAGGAGAGCTACTCGGCGTCCGTTCCCGACGCGGACACCTGCTACGGCTGCCACAAGCACGTCAAGACGGAGAGCCTCGCGCTCCAGCCGCTGCGTGACGTCTTCAGCGAGGAGAACTGGGAGAAGGACCAGGCCACGCCGATCGAGTGGGTCAAGGTCCACCTGCTGCCGCAGTTCGCCTACTTCAACCACGCCGTGCACATGCGCGCCAACGTCGGCTGCAAGAGCTGCCACGGGCGCGTCGACCAGATGGAGATCGTGCGGCAGGCCGAGCCGCTCAGCATGGGATGGTGCCTGGACTGCCACCGCGACGCAGCGCCGCACATCCGCCCCGACGGCGTCAAGGTCACCGACATGACCTGGGAGCCCACCGCAGAGTCGATCACAGCAGCGCAGAAGCTGCTCGCGTGGGACGGCGACAGCCCGCCGAGCCTCAACCCGCCGACCCACTGCTCCGCGTGCCACCGATGAGCCCCACTGAGATGAACCAGACCCAGCCCCAGGCGCCCGGAACCTACTGGCGCAGCCTCGGCCAGCTCGAGAACTCCGAGGAGTTCCAGCAGATCCTGGCCCGCGAGTTCCCCGAAGGCATCACCGAGGCTCCCGACGAGGTGTCCCGGCGCGGCTTCCTCGGCGCGGTCGCGGCGTCGGTCGCGCTCGCCGGCATGGCGAGCTGCCGCAAGCCGGAGACCAAGATCCTGCCGTTCACCAAGCGGCCGGAGGGCTTCAAGCCGGGCATCGCGCAGCACTACGCGACGACCCTGACGCGCGGTGGCTACGGCATCGGCGTGCTCGCCAAGAGCAACGACGGTCGCCCGACCAAGCTCGACGGCAACCCCGACCACCCGAGCTGCCCCGGCGGCGGCTCGGACATGCGGCTGCAAGCCGAGCTGCTGCAGCTCTACGATCCCGGCCGCAGCCGTGAGGCGCGCAACCCGCACTCGGCCGCGCACGCGCACGACGCCGACGCGCACGGAGGTCACGGCGGCCACGGAGCGCACGACGACCACGAGGTCGACGTCTGGCAGGAGTTCTACGACTGGCTCGAGGGGGACGCCGGCGCCGACCTGCTCAACAAGCAAGGTCAGGGCCTCCACGTCGTGATGCCGCCGAGCACGTCGCCGACCCTGCTCGCCGCCGTCGGTCGCATGAAGGCCGGCAGCTTCCCCAAGGCGGAGTTCCACACCTGGACCGCGCTCAACCAGGACCAGGCGCACGCCGCGGCGCCATCGTAGACCACCGTCCCGTCGCGCATGACGCCGCCGACGCCGCCGCCGTCGCCGCCCTCGGGCGCCGCTCCCTGCTCGCAGTAGTAGAAGCTGATCGTCGCCTCAACCACGTCGCCGG
>CAZTQF010000835.1:0-1646 GCA_964615255.1 uncultured candidatus Brocadiaceae bacterium
GGAACGGAGCGTCCTGAGCCGCGAGTCGGTCGAAGTCCTCCGGCGTCATCCCGGACGCCTTCATGTGCTTGACGACGTTCTGGATCTTGCGCCGTCGCGCTTCGGACTGCAGCAGCCCCTGGTAGGCCCGCCGCGCCATCGCCGCGCCTTCGGCGAAGTCGATGATCTTCTCGTAGTCGTCCGAGGCGTCCTCGTACTCCTCGATCGCGAACAGCAGGCGCGCCCGCTGCTCGTAGAGCGACGCCTCCCGCTTGCGGCGCCGGAGCTTGTCGTCGAGCGTCTTGCGCAGCCGCGTGACGCCGCTCTTGTCGCCGAGCGCCCGCAGCGAGACCGCCGCGCTGACCGCGAGCGAGCTGGTGTCGTTGTTGTCGACGAGCTCGTGCAGTCGCCGGATCGTCGGCTCGTGGCGCGGCGGCGCGACGACCGCCAGCGCGCGGATCAGGCTGAGGGTGTCCTGCCAGTCGATCCGCTCGCGGTCGAGCAGCGGCAGCAGCGCCGCGGTCGCCTGCTCGTCCCGACGCACGCACGCCGCGAAGTAGTCGATGTACGACGAGAGCAGGCGGTCGTCGGACTCCGCGGACAGCGCCTGCACGACGGTCGGCGCGACCGCGCGCGCCTCGGCCGCGGTCAGATAGGCGAGCACGGCCTGGCGCAGGGCGCGGTCGCCGCCGCCCAGCAGCTTGACGACCTGCGGCGCGGGCCCTGGCGCTGCGTGCTCGCGGAGCGAGCGCACGACGTGGAAGAGGTCCCACTCCTTGGCGCGCGTGACGAGCTCGGCGAGCACCGTGACCGCTTGGGGGACGTTGGCGCGGCCGAGCAGCTTGATCGCCTCCTGCCTCGCGATCCCGTGTGTGCCGCGGGCGAGCTCGGCGAGCGCGTCGACGAACGACCCCGGATCGAGCAGCAGCAGCACGCGCCGACAGTTGCCGGCGAGGCTCCTGGCGCTGTCGGTGCTCTGCGCCGGCTTCAGCTTCTCCAGCAGCAGCGGGACGACGCTGTCGCCGAGGTCGGCGGCCTCGCGGATGCGGCGGTCCAGGAACTCCTCGTTGCCCTCGTAGGTCAGCGCCAGGTCCGCCCAAAACGGCTCGAGCGCGGCGATCTGCTTGGGCCGGAGTCGTTCGGCGCGCGCGCGCGCGACCTCGGGGAGGTCGCGCAGCGAGACCTGCGCCGACGCGCTCGCGAGCGGCACGGACGCCAGAGTCAGGGCGAGCAGAGAGGACGAGCGCAGGCGCATCGCAGGAGTCTAGGACCTCGAACCGGAGGGGACCAGCGGGCGGCCGCGGCGCGCTGGCTACAGCGCGGGCGCTCCCCGACCGATGAGGGGGGCATGTGGAACTACGTGCTCCGTCACCGGCTGCTGCTGCGCGCGATCTACGCGCGCTCCGAGGCGGCCTAGCGGTCGCGGCGCTGCGGACCGGCTTGCCCCCTGCGCGAAGGCGCTTAGCGTAGCGGGATGGGAAGCGGCTTCGACATCTCGGGGCGCTGGTCGGGCTACTACGAGCAGGACGGTGGCCGGCACGGGATCAGCATGGACGTGGCCCAGCGCGGCGTCGGCTTCGTCGGTCGGATGCGCGACGAGGACACCCTGCTCAGCGGCACGGCGCAGGTGCCGACGGTCGACGAGGACGGCGCGCCGACCGGCACGG
>CAZTQF010000836.1:0-1641 GCA_964615255.1 uncultured candidatus Brocadiaceae bacterium
CCCCGAAGAGGCCGAGCTCGCCGGCGAGATCCGGGCGCTGCTGCTCGCCGAGCTGGCGGTCGCCTCCGCCGACGGGCAGGTCGCGGCGCTGCGCGGGCTCCGGCGGTTCCCCTCGGAGCAGGCGCGGCAGGCGCTGGTCGAGCGTGGCAAGGCGCTGTTCGTCGACCTCGACGCCAACCAGCGGCAGCTGAAGGTGATCCTGGACACGCTCGCGGCGCGCACCGAGCCCCGCTGGGTCGCGCCTGGCCCCGACTCAGCGGACAAGCTCGGCTGGGTGGCGCTCGTCGACCAGAGCTGCCGGAGCGCGCCGGAGCGGGACCTGCGCGACCGCGGGCTGCTGCTCGCCCAGACTCTCGACGCCCAGAAGCGCTACGTGCCGGAGGCCTTCGCCGCTCTGCGAGGGCTCGCCGAAGACCCCAAGCTCGACACCAAGTTCCGGTCGACCTGCCTCATCTACCTCGACGCGTGGCGGACCGAGCAGGGCGTCGCCGATGAGTGGCTCGCAGCGCTGCTCCGCGCGCTCGGCGACGACGCCTCGGGGCTACGGCGACAGGCTGCGAGCTCGCTCGCGCGCCTGCGTGAAGCCAACGACCCGCGCCGCGCGGACTGGTTGAAGCGGGCCCTGGAGGCGCTGCGCGGCAGGCTCGCGGTCGAGCCTGACCAGGCAGTGCTCGGCGCGCTTGCTGGCTGCATGCAGGAGCTGGGCCGGGAGCCGGGGATGTCGGCGCCGTCGATCGAGGCGATCACGCGGGTGCTGCAGGAGCTGGGCGATCCGGTCGCCAAGGGTCAGGAGTTCCGCCTCGACCCGCTGCTGCGAGCGCTCGCGACGATCGCGGCCGACAACAAGGCGAGCAGCGCCCAGTGGCTGGCCGCGTGCGCGCCGCTGCTCGCGCACGGCAAGCGCAAGGGCCTCCGGGTCGTGCTGCAGACCCACAAGGCCAGCGAGCTGACCAAGGACGTCGGTAGCGAAGACGCCGCCGCCGCAGGGCGGGCGCGCCAGGCGATGCGCTACCTGATCGGCGCGGCGGCGCTCCAGCCGCCGCGAACCGACTGGGGGATCGACGCGAACAAGGAGGAGGCGCGGCACGTCCGCGCGGCGTTCGGTGCCCTCGACTCGGTCCCGCCGGCAGAGCAGCTGGACGAGCCGGTGCACCGGCTGCTGCGCGCCGCGGTCGATCGCGCGATGGGGAAGGACCAGGACGTCGTCGAGCGCGCCTCGGCGTGGCTCGCGGGCGACACAGCAGGGGACGTCGCCTACACCGACCGGCTCCGCATGCTCGCGGCCGAGTCCCAGCTGGCGCTGGACAAGCCGGTCGAGGCGCTGGCGCTGGCCGAGGCGCGCTCCGCGACCTCGAAGTCGGAGCCCGACGCGCTGGCGTTGTCGGCGCGGATCGCTGCAGCGCTCGCCGAGTCCGACGCCGCGCGCGCCGCGCAGGTCTTCGAGCAGACGCTGCGCGCGACCTCGACCGAGGACCCGCTGTTCCGCGGCCGGCTGGTCGCCTGGCTTCGGTGCGCGCTGCGCGTGCCCGACGCCGCCGCGCAGGTCCTCGCAGAGGCGAGGAAACACGCGGCGCTGTTCGACGCCGCGGACTGCCCGGAGAAGCTCCGCGCGGAATACCGGCAGCTGACCGCGCAGAAGCA
>CAZTQF010000837.1:0-1637 GCA_964615255.1 uncultured candidatus Brocadiaceae bacterium
CTGGTGGGCAAACTGCAACGGGTGTTCGGACACGACCAGCGTCGCGGACGCCGCCCAGTTCCGCAAGGTGAGCGCCATCGTCAAAAAGGATCCACGGCGCAAGGTCGTCGTGGTCTCAGCTCCGGGGCGCCGAGCGCCCGGCGAGGCCAAGATCACCGGCGGCTACGAGCTGCGCGCGGAGTTTGTGCTGCCGTTCGCCTCGTGTCCGATCCTGGTCGAGGACCTCGACGGTGACGGCCGCAGCGACCTCGTCTGGGGCAACGGCCACGACTACGGCCTGTTCCTCGAGCAGCAGCTCCCGCCCGTCGAGGGCAGGACGCAGTGGCGGCGGCAGAAGATCGACGACACCTGGTCCCAGGCCCACGCGCTCCTCTGGACGGACCTCGACGGCGACGGCGCGCCGGACCTGGTCACGGGCAAGCGCGTGCGCGGCCACTCGGGGCGCGACCCTGGCGCAGCCGAGCGTGCCGCCATCTTTTGCTACCGTTGGGACCGCGGCCGAGGCCGCTTCGAGCGGCGCCGGATCGCTGAAGGCGTCGGCACGGGCCTCCAGATCCGCGCACGGGACCTGGATGGAGATGGAGACCTGGACCTGGTGGTGGCGGGTAAGGACGGCACACAGCTGCTTTGGCAGCGAGGAGCTGATCAGCGTTAAGCGGTTCGTCCTAAATACTTTCGCGCCAAGTCGGCCATGTGGCGACCGAGCTGCCACAAGAACCTAGGCCGGGTGGTTTTGCCCGGACATACGTAGAAAAGCCATCTAGTCGACACAAGGGAACAAGGGTTTCTTAGGATGGACGAAGCGCCCGGGAAGAGTGCTCGGCGCTGACCAACCCCCACCCACAGGAGCGCGTCCATGCGCACCCCCACACTGCTGCTCGCCCTCACCCTCTCGGCCTCGATCTCGTGCCAGACGACCGACGCCGGCTTCGTCCCCGTCTCCCTGGTCAACACCACCGGGCAGGGGTCGCCGACGCTCGACGCCCGCGTCTACTACCCGGCCACCGCCGACGGCCTCAGCGCCCCGATGGCGGCGCCGCCTGCAGGCGGCTTCCCGGTGGTCGTCTTCCTGCACGGCTTTACGCAGCTAGGGGACAGCTACGAGGTGATCGGCGCCGACCTCGCGCGGCGGGGCTACGTGATCGTGCTCAACAACAGCAGCCAGTTCAGCGTGCTCGACCAGGTCGCCGAAGCGAAGGCCTACTTCAGCGCGCTGGGGGCCGCGAGCGCGCAGGCGGGTGGCTTCTTCGAGGGCGCACTGGACCTGACGCGCGCCGCGCTCTCGGGCCACTCGATCGGCGCCAGCAACACGATCCAGGCGCTCACCGACAACCCGGGCTACCGCTGCGGCTTCGTGCTCGCGCCCGTTGATCCGGGCCAGACCGTGACGGCCCAGGTCGACGTGCCGATGTGCGTGATCCAGGGCGAGGGCGACACGATCCTGAGCTGGGCGCACACGGGGCTCGCGGTCTACAACGACGCGACCAACGTGAGCTCGCTGCGGTTGTTCTATCGCATGGGGCTGGCGGCGCGGCACAACAACGTCGCGGGGCTGTTCTTGGCGGACGCTGTCGACGAGGACATGTGGCACGTGTCCCGCAGCATCATGCGCGGCTTCCTGGACCGCTACCTGCTCG
>CAZTQF010000838.1:0-1629 GCA_964615255.1 uncultured candidatus Brocadiaceae bacterium
GCGCCGCAGCCGCGGCTTGACGCATCAATACTCGAAGCCCTCGGAGCCGGCCAGCTCAGCGTTGGGGTAGATCAGGTAGCACGTGCGGCACTTGCCCATGGGCCGCTCGGTGAACACCTTCTCGCGGTAGTTGCGGTAGGTGGTGCCGTTCCAGATCTCGGCGAACGGTTCCTTCATCAGGTTGCCGAAGCTCGGCATGCCTGCGACGCAGCACGGGACGACCTCGCCGTGCGGCGTGAAGTAGACCCGGCGCCAGAGGAACCAGCACCGGTAGGTCGGCATGATGCACGGTCGCTCGGCCGGCGGCGCCTGGGGCGCTGCGGTCGGCGCTGCTGCCGACTCTGCTGCGGGCGCGGCGGGCTGCGGCGGCGCGGCGTCGACGTCCGCGAAGTTCGGCGGGATCTTGATGTTGACGCCGAGCTCGGCGGCGACCTCGCGCGCGCGGTCCTGCCACTCGTTGGTCTCCTTGCGGCAGGTGTCGAGCATCTCGCCGGAGAGGCTCGGGTGGAACGACACCAGGTGGTTGAACACCACCAGGTCCGCGCCCCACGCCGCCGCCATCTCGACGAACCGCGGCGCCTCCTTGAGCGTGCGCTTCATCAAGATGAAGTTGAGGTTCAGCGTCGGCCGCCTGGCTTCGGGCAGCGCGAAGCGCAGGTCCGTGAACCGCGTGATGTTGTCGACGACGTCGTTGAACTCGGCGCCGGTGCGAATCGAGTTGTAGGTCTCCCGCGTCGCGCCATCCATCGAGAAGGTGATCGACTCCAGCGAGTCGAGCAGCTTCTCGCGGAAGCGGCTCTCCTTCATCATCAGCGTCGCGTTGCTGACCATGTCGAGCTTGACGCCGTACTCTGCGAGGTCGTCGAGCTTCTGCTCCATCTTCGGCGTCATCAGCGGCTCGCCGAACGCCGACAGCTGCATCGTCTTGGCGTACGGGTAGAGCTCCTTGACGATCCGGTCGTAGACCTCGTCCTCCATGATCACCTTGGGTGAGTCAGGGTCGAGGAACTGGTTGCACATGAAGCACTTCAGGTTGCAGACCGTGGTGCTGGTCAGGTTGATCCAGGTCGGCATCGCGCGCGCGACCGGCTGCAGCGCCTGCTCGTCCGCGAGCGCGAGGCGCTCGTTGGCCGCCTTGAACTCCGGGCTGCCGAACGGCAGCGCCGCCAGCTCCGCTGGCCAGGACTCCAGGATCCGCTCGTCGGCTTCGGTCGGTTGCATGGCTTCGGTCTAGGTATCGACCGAATGCCCGTCAGGACTGACCCGCATCGCCGCATCGCAAGAGGGCGCCGAGGTCCCGATGCCAAGGGACGCTCCGACGCCGCTCCCCCCGCGACCGCGCCTACCGCCGCTTCGGGTTGGGCGCGTCCGCCGACCGCTGCGCGAGGTAGCGACGGTGCATTTCCGCGAGCACGTCGGCGCGCTCGGCCGCGAGGTCCTGCTGCTCCATCGGGTCGCTGGCGAGGTCGTAGAGCTGCCAGTCGCCGGGCTGCTGGGGCTCTTGCTTGCCGTAGCGCACGATCTTCCAGTCGCCGTAGCGCAGCGCGCGACGGTTGCTGCCGCTGCTCCAGACCCAATAGAGCTCGCGCGGCCGCGTCGCCGCCGGCCGCTCCTGGAGGTGCCGGTCGA
>CAZTQF010000839.1:0-1626 GCA_964615255.1 uncultured candidatus Brocadiaceae bacterium
CCCGAGGCAAGGCGCAGCGCCCCGCTCCGCCGGGTGGCGGGGGCGCCACCTTCGAAGGCGGGCAGCGCGCGCGCCACGACGGTCGTCTTGAGGTGCTCCCAGGCGCCGACGCTCGGCCCGAACCACGCCCGGAGCTGCGCGCGGACCTCGGCGGCGATGTCGGGTCCGTGGACGCCCAGCGCCGTCGCGGAGACCAGGTGCGCGCCCGGGGGCGCGTAGCTCGGCTGGACCACGCTGGGCACGCTCAGGTGCAGCACGGGACCCCGGCCGGTCCCGTTCAGCAGCAGCGTGCGGGCGGTCATCGGCGGCGCTCCGCGCACGGCGTAGGAGACGCAGGTCGTGGCGCGGTGCGCGGTCGGCGCGGGGTGCTCGATCAGCTCGGCGGCGGCGGCGCCGTCCGTCGCCACCACGACGGCGTCGGCCTCGACGCGCCGGCCGCCCGCCAGCACCACGTGATCGGCGGCGGCGGCGACGACCTCCGTCTGCAGCCGGACGCTGCCGGTCGGCAGGCCGCCCGCGAGCTGTCGGCACACGGCGCCCATGCCCTCTGCCGGGAGCGTCGCCGAGCCCTCGGCGAACATGCGGAACAGATACGCGAAGTAGTCGGCCGGGACCGACAGCTCAGGGTCCAGCGTGACGCCGCGAAAGAACGGCCGGAAGAAGGCGTCGAGCAGGCGCTCGCTGATCCCGGACGCAGCGAGCAGGTCGCTGGCGCGGCCGGCGTGGGGTCCGCGTCCCAGCAGCCTGCGCCGGAGCCGGTAGGCGCGCAGAGCGTCTCCGACCGACAGCAGCGGGGTGAACAGCGCGCGCAGCGCCGTCCAGGGCTCCCGGAAGGGGTCCGAGATCGTGCAGGTGCGGTCCGGCAAGCGGACGGCGCTGCCCGGCCGGAACGCGCGGACCCCGAGCGCGTCGAGGTCCAGCCTTGCCTTCACCTCGGGGTAAGAAGTCAGCAGGACCTGAAAGCCGCGGTCGATGCGGAAGCCGTCGACGACGTCGGTGACGACCCGGCCGCCGACGCGGTCGGCGCGGTCGAAGACCAGGACCGGACGTCCCGCTTCGTGCAGGCGCAGCGCGCAGCACAGGCCGCTCAGGCCGGCCCCGACCACCACCGCCGGCTTGGTTGCGTCGCTGGGGGAGGTGCCGACCATCACCGGGGAATCGTCCAGGCGGCGCCGGTGGTTGCATACCCAGCCGACGAATCCACGAAGCGAGACGCATGAGCGGAGCGGCCCCGAGCATCGTCTGGTTCCGGCGGGACCTCCGCGTCGTCGACCACGAACCGCTGACGCGCGCAGCCGCCCGCGGCGCGGTCGTCTGCGTCTACTTCGTCGACGCGTCGCGGTGGACGCCTGCGTCTGCGCAGGGCCGGCAGCTGTCGACGCCGCGGGTCGGCGCGCACCGGACGCGCTTTCTGCTCGAGTCGCTGCGCGCGCTCCGGGAGCGCCTCCGTGAGCTCGGCGGCGACTTGGTGGTGCGAACCGGTCCTCCCGCGGCGGGGCTCGCCGATCTCTGCAGCGAGCTCGGGGCCCGGGCGATCTACTTCCACCAGGACGTCGGCGTGGAGGAGGCAGACGAAGAGCGGGCGGTGCGCGAAGCCGCGGCGGCGAGCGCGGTCGAGGTCCACGG
>CAZTQF010000840.1:0-1626 GCA_964615255.1 uncultured candidatus Brocadiaceae bacterium
GCCGCATCATGTAGTCGCAGAACGACCACGCCTTGATGCGCTCCTCGTTGGTGAAGTTCGACGCGTCGGCGAACGGCAGCTCGTTGGCGGGCACGCCGCCGGTGCTCTTCCACGCCATCTCCAGGCTGAGGTTCTTCCAGACGTCGAAGTCGGGCGACTGGAACTCGCGGTCCTCCTCGCTGGCGGTGGTGCCCTCCTGCTTCTTGAGGTCGACCGAGAACAGCCGGTTGTTGTTGAAGATCATGCCCACGAACGTGTGGCCGATGCCTTCGCTGAAGCCGTCCGAGCCGAGGCCCGAGCACGGCCGCGCGACGTTGCGCACGGCGGCGTCGAGCAGCACCTGCTTGCCGCTGGTCGCGGCGACGACGGTGTTGCCGATGCCGCAGGTCGAGGTGTTCTCCAGCCGCCACTCGAGGTTGGGCACCTGGTTGGCCTTGAGCACCTGCTGGTAGGTCTCCTTCGCCGGGAAGAACGCCCACTCGGTCGGCCATTTGCCGTCGGGCGCGCCCCACGGGAACGCGACCTTGCAGATCTTCAGCGTGCGCTCGGCCCACATCAGGGCCTCGTGCAGGTTGGCCTCTTCCTCTTGGTCGCCGTGCAGCACGAAGTGCTCGGACTTGACGGTGACGTAGGGCACCTGGGCACGATCGAGCGGCTCGCACTTGGCGCTGGTGACGACCTCGGTCTCGTAGTCGACGCCCGCCTGCTCCTCGATCGCCTTCTCGATCATCTTGCTGCGCTCGTAGAGCGTCTGCTCCAGGTCCGTGCCCGACAGGCCCCCGACCTCCTTGTGGGCGAGCGCGGCCGACGCCTCGCCGTCCTCCTTGACCCAGCGCAGCACCATCTGCCAGTGGTGCGTCGCGCGGTCGCGGCGGTCGGCCTTCTCGTACTTCTTGGCCATCGCGCGGTGCTGGGCCGCGAGCTTCTTCTCGAGCGCCCGGTACTGCGACTGCAGCGGCTTGCCGTCGCTGCCCTTGCCGGAGTCCTTGGTGGGATAGGGGTTGCTGGTGTCGAGGACCCAGCTGCTGCCGTTCTTCACGTAGCCGAGCGCGGTCCAGGCGTCCTGGTTGTCGGCGTCGTAGAGCTTGATGGTCTTCAGCCAAACGACCTTGGCGATCCGGGGGAAGCCCTTGTCGAACGCCTTCTTGGCGTAGGCGTTCAGCGCCTTGGCCTGGCGCTGGTTGAACTGGGCCTCTTCGCCCTGCGCGAGGCCCACGCTCGACAAGATCGCGACGGACAGAGACAGCAGAAGAGCTCTTCGGATCATGGTGCTTTGGGCGTCGCGAAACCGCGGTGCGCCGGTGCGCTGCAGTCTAGCGCGCAATCGCACCGCCGTGATTGGGCTTTGCGCGTCGCGTCCGGCTGGCCATACTCTTTGGCCCGATTCTCTCGCCGCGCACGCGTCGTGCGGTGCTCCCGAGCGGCCCCGGCCCCGAACTCTCCAGCACTCCTCCTCATGAGCACCGTCTACGACCTCGCGGTCCTGCGCGGCGACGGCATCGGCGCCGAAGTCGTCAACGAAGCCCTCAAGGTGCTCGACGCCGTCGAGCAGGTCTACGGGTTCCGGACCAAGCGCGAGGACCTGCCCTACGGCGCCGAGCACTTCCTCAAGACCGGCGAGATGAT
>CAZTQF010000841.1:0-1624 GCA_964615255.1 uncultured candidatus Brocadiaceae bacterium
TTCTCGTTCTCGCACAAGCTCGACGTCGACTCGATCCTCAGCAACCTGCTCGCCGACCAGGCCAACTCGGGCCTCGGCGGCGCGCTCACGGTGCTCGCCTACGACCCCTCGACGGAGACCACCATCACGGTGCGCGGCCGCGGCTTCGTCAACGGCATCACCTACTACAACGAGGGCGGCACGCTGGTGAAGGTCCAGGCCGTCGAGGCCGACGGCAACGACGTCAACGTGCTCGACGCCCGCGCGGCGGGCTTCCCGAGCTACCCGGGCGCTGCGGACCTGGTCTCGAACAAGTCGTTCACGTTCATCGCCGACTCCGACGACAACCTGCAGTCCTTCGAGACGTTCCCGGACAACCGCCTGCTGCGCCTGATCGTCACCAACGCGGTGCGGGACACGGAGAACGACATCCTCGAGCAGGAGGTCGGCGTCGCCACGACGGTCGGCCCCGACCCGGATCCGCCGGAGGTACTCGGCTACACGGCCATCCCGCAGATCAGCCCCGGGAACAACCAGACCGGCATCGACCCGACGGGGTCGATCCTGATCCGGTTCAACAAGCCGGTCCAGCCCGGTGAGGTCGGCGCGTTCTTCGACCCCGCGCTGTTCACCCCGCCGACCGGCGGCATCTCGCTGCAGGTCACCTCGGCGGCTTCGACGTTCCCGGTGATCTACTACGCAGACCCGGTCAGCTTCGGCGACCTGATGAACTACGTCGTCCGGCCCGCCTACAACCTGCCCGGCAACTCGCAGGTGGACGTGACGGTGCAGGCGACGTCGATCAACAGCCTCAACGGGGACCTGATCGGGACGGCGGTCACCAGCTCCTACACCACGGGCGTCGGCCCGGGGCTCGTCAACGCCCCGGTCGCTCCCGAGGCGATCTACGTCGGCATCGGCGGCGCCGAGCCGGGCGTGAGCGTCATCGACCTGCACGGCTTCGGCCAGGGCACGGGCGACATCAACAACACGCGCTGGCCGCTCAACCCGAACA
The DNA here is from genome assembly GCA_964615255.1 of uncultured candidatus Brocadiaceae bacterium. Classification (GTDB taxonomy): domain Bacteria; phylum Planctomycetota; class UBA1135; order UBA1135; family UBA2386. The sequence continues at coordinate 995 of CAZTQF010000841.1, forward strand.
TCGGTGTGCCTGGCGTGGTCCCGTCGATGGCGCCCGGCACCTCGAACCTGGACGCCGGCGGCGCTGGCGTGCTGACGCTGACCCAGGACACCAACGGCAGCACCCGCCTGCTGCGCGATCCGATCATCAGCGACGTCACCGACATCCACATCGGCGCGCCGCTCGACCTGATCTACAACAACGAGAACATCAACCGCAACGCGTCGCGGTCGAACCAGGTCAACGAGCTGCAGGGTCTCGTCCAGTCGGGCAACACCATCACGCAGCCGCCGATCCCGAACCCGCCGCGGCTGGTGTTCCCGCCGCCGAACCCGAACCGCGCCATCTTCGGTGAGGAGCCGGCGGTCAAGTCGTCGCTCGGTCCTCCGGGTGCGCTGGTGACGGCCGGTCCGCCGGCCTGCGCCGCGGTCGGTCTCAACCTGCTGCTGGTCGGCAACCCGTTCAGCAGTGTGCAGAACGAGATCGGCATCTACGGCACCAACTTCACGGGCGTCTTCGTCGGGCCGCAGCCGCCCCCGGCCTCGCCGCCGCCGCCGCCGTTCTGCCCTTTCACCTCGCGGCAGCAGGTCGGCCACTTCCTCTACGTGCTCGACCGCGACAACCGTCAGGTGGTCATCGTCAACAGCAACC
>CAZTQF010000842.1:0-1623 GCA_964615255.1 uncultured candidatus Brocadiaceae bacterium
AAGACCGGCTCCGGCGAGCTGACCAACATCCCGCTGCAGCTGCACATCGCCGCCGGCGGCAAGCTCGAGGACGCGCTGGCCGGCAAGGACCTGACGCCGCGCGGCCACTCGATCGAGGCGCGCATCTGCGCGGAGTCGCCGGAGCAGGGCTACATCCCGGCGGCGGGCCTGCTCGAGCTGGTGCACGAGCCGACTGGTCCGGGCGTGCGCGTCGACAGCGGCGTCTACTCGGGCTGGGAGGTGCCGCCGTTCTACGACTCGATGCTCGCCAAGCTGGTCGTCTGGGGGCCGGACCGCGCGACCGCGTGCGACCGGCTGAGCGAGGCGCTGAAGAACACGGCCTACCTCGGCATCCCGACCAACGTCGATTTTCTGCGGCGCGTCGTCGACGACGAGGCGTTCCGCACCGCGGCGATCCACACCGACATGCTGTCCAAGCGCCCCGAGCTGGCCGAGGGGCCGCAGGACGGACCCGACGACCACGCGCTGGCTGCGGCGGCGCTGTGCCAGGCGCTGCAGCGTTCGAGCGGCGGCGGCGGCGCGGCGAGCTCGGGGGGCGGCTCGGCGGACGCCGGGACGACCCAGGTATGGCAGGCCCTCAGCGGCTTCCGGCTCTTCGAGGTGACGCGATGAAGCTCTCCCGAGAGTTCGTGCGCGACGGCGAGGCCGTGGCGGTCCAGGTCGAGCGCGTCGAAGGCGACCGGTTCCGCGTCCGCGTCGGCGACAAGGTCTACGACTACGACGCGCGCGCGCTGCCCGACGGCGGCGTGCGCCTGCAGCAGCTCGACGAGGGCGGCAAGGGTGGCGTGGCGTACGGCGCAGGCTCCCAGCAGTCCTACATGGTCCGCGTCGACGGCCGGACGCACGCCCTCGAGGCGCCGCAGCGCCGCGGCGGCCCGAGCGCCGGCGGCGGCGACGGAACCGTGCGCGCGCCGATGACCGGCACCGTGCTCGAGGTCGCCTGCAAGCCGGGCGACCAGGTCGACGCCGAGCAGACGCTGGTCGTGGTCTCGGCCATGAAGATGGAGCACAAGCTCTCCGCGGGCATAGCCGGCGTCGTCCAGTCGGTGTCGACCGAGGAAGGCGCGACGGTGGATCAGGGCGACGCGCTGGTGGTCGTCGAGCCGCAAGGCGACTAGGCGGAGGGAGGGCGCCGCCTAGTCGCCGGGCTGGCTGCGTCGTCCCCCTCGCTCGCGGCAGGGAGACGTCGCCGTTGCAATTGCGCGCTTGCAGAGAGGGACAGGTTGCCGGTAACACCACCGGCCGCGCTGAACGCACTTGGAGTCCTGATGACCCGCAACCTCTGAGCCTTTCTCGCGTCCGGCGTGGCCGGGCACCTGCACTTGATCCGGAGCGATCGCCGGGCCTGACGTCGTCGGGTGGGCGCTCGTTCGCCCTCTCCCGATATGACCCCGCTCCCCGCTGCGCGCGCTGCCGCGCTCTCGCTGGTCGCCCTCGCGACGCTCTCCCCACTCGCCGTCTGCCAGGACTCAGGCAGCGCGGAGCCAGCCGTCGGTCCGGCGCTCTCCCTGCCGCCGAGCTTCTGCGATCGCTGGAAGAAGATGGGCACCCTCTACAAGGACGCCGAGAACCCCTACGTCCAGGAGTTGAAGTTCTTCGGCC
>CAZTQF010000843.1:0-1622 GCA_964615255.1 uncultured candidatus Brocadiaceae bacterium
TACCCGGACAAGACCTGGGTCGCGGTGCAGACCGTGCTCTCGTCGCCGCACCGCGAGCCGCCGACGACAGCGCCGCCGCCTGCGCCGGTCCCGCTCGACCCAGCGGCGGCTGCGCCGCAGGTCCGCGAGGCGCTCCAGGCGTTGGCCGCCGCCGCCGACGCGCTGCCCGTCTCGGCGACGATCCCGGCGATGGCCGACGGCAGCGGCATCGACAGCTACGTCTACCTGCGCGGCAGCCACAAGCAGGTCGGCGAGAGCGCGCCGCGCGCCTTCCTCTCGGCGGTCCCGGCGAGCATGCCCCCCGCGCCGACCGGCTCCTCGGGCCGCCTGCAGCTCGCCGAGGCGGTCCTCGCCGCGGACAACCCGCTGCCCGCGAGGGTGCTCGTGAACCGCATCTGGCACCACCTGTTCGGCCGCGGCATCGTCGCGAGCGTCGACAATTTTGGCGCCCTCGGAGACGCGCCGACGCACCCGGAGCTGCTCGACTGGATGGCGCGAGACCTGCGCGACCACAGCTGGTCGATCAAGCACGTGATCCGACGCGTCGTGACGTCTTCGGCCTACCGCCGAAGCAGCCGAAGGCACGCCCCCGCCGAGGACCAGGATCCCACCAACGCCCTGCTCCACCGGCAGAACGTGCGGCCGCTTGAGGCCGAGATCCTGCGCGACGCCCTGCTGGCGATCAGCGGCTCGCTGGACCCCACGCTCTACGGCCGCTCCATCGAGCAGCCCAGGGAAGCGATCACCAACGCGCGCGGCAAGCCCGGCCACCACGACCCGCTCGACGGCAGGGGGCGACGCAGCGTCTACCTCGCCGTGCGGCGGAACTTCATGAACGAGATGATGCTGGCGTTCGACCAGCCGACGCCGTTCGCCACGGTGGGGCGACGCAACACCTCCAACGTCCCGGCGCAGGCGCTGGCGCTCGCCAACGCGCCGCTCGTCCACGAGCTCTGTCGCCGCATGGCCGCCCGCGTCATGGCCCACAGCGAAGCGCCCGAGGCGCGCGTCCGGTTCGCCTATGCGCTCGCCTTCGGGCGCGCGCCGCGGCCGGCGGAGCTCCAGCGCCTGCTGGCGTTCGTGGCGCGCCCGGGCGCGCAGAGCGAGGTCTGGTTTGACGCCCTGCACGCGCTCATCAACACCACCGAGTTCCGCTTCCGCCGATGACCCGACTCCCCGCCGCCTCCGCGAGCGCGCTGAGCCGCCGCGCGCTCCTCCGTCAGGCCGCCAACGGCTTCGCGCTGCTGCCGTTCGCGCACCTGCTCGGCAGAGAGTCCAGCGGCGGCGCGCAGGTCCGCCACCACGCACCGCGCGCGCGCTCGGTGATCTTCCTCTACATGGACGGCGCGCCCAGCTGCCAGGACCTGTTCGACTACAAGCCGCGGCTGGTCGCCGAGGACGGGCAGAAGTTCGGCCTGCCGATGGAGCCGACCCAGTTCAACAACCGCGGCAACACGCTGGGCCCGTGCGCCAAGTTCCGACAGCACGGCGAGAGCGGCCAGTGGATCAGCGACCTGCTGCCCCACACCGCCCGCCTCGCGGACAAGCTGACGTTTGTGCGCTCGATGTATGCGGACTTCAGCGAACACACCAACGCCAACTACTTCCTGCACACGGGGCAC
>CAZTQF010000844.1:0-1617 GCA_964615255.1 uncultured candidatus Brocadiaceae bacterium
GCCGCGCGGCCTCGGCGTCATGCAATGCCGCAGCGCGGTCGTCGTGAAGCAGCCCGGCCCGCAGGTGCGCGTGCACTCTTGCTGCGGTCGCTTGAGGAAGAAGTTCGAGGCAGGGCAGATCGGTCGATAGTCGTGGGTGTGCAGGACGCAGCGGCCGCTGCGCACGAGAGCGCGGATCGCGCCAGCATTGTGCACGCCGTGCATGTGGATTACGTCCGGCGCGACGCGGTCGATGAGTGCGCCGAGCGCTCGCGCGCACCGGGCATCGTCGGCGGCGCGGATGCTCGCGATCTCAGGCACGTGGTGGGCTTGCGGCAGTACGGGACGCCCCGCGCCGTAGGCGACGTGCACATCGTGTCCGCGCTGAGACAGCGCGGGGCACACGCTGAGCAGGTAGGTCTCGACGCCTCCAGATTCGCTGAGGTGGTCGTTTACGTGCAGGATGCGCATCGGGCGATGGGCCTCATGTCCGAGGATGGGGGCGAGGCGCAGGGCGCGACGGCGCCGCGGCCAGCGCGTCTGACCAGCCGATGGCGGTCAGGTGGGCGCGCCAGCGCGATCGGTCGGCGCGCGCGCTGAGCAGGCGCGGCGCGAGCCGCAGCAACTGGGCGTGGGCGCGCAGCGTGCAGGAGAGCGGCTGGCTGGAGGGGGTCCTGAGCAGTCCGCGAAGCAGGTTGCGCGGCAGCTCGCTGGCCAGGTGGGCGAGCAGCGCGCGCAGCCGGCTGTCGCTGGCGCGGAGCTTGGTGATCACCCGGTTGCGCAGGATCTGTCGTGTCCGCCGGCGCACGGCGGCAGGCGTGGTCGTAGCAGAGCCCGAGAAGTGCTGGACGCGGGCGCTCGGCAGGTAGCCGACCTGCCAGGCGGCTGCGCGCGCGCGCTGACAGAAGTCGTAGTCTTCGTAGTAGCTCTCGAAGATCGGGTCGAAGAGTCCGACCTCGGCGAGCACGCTGCGGCGCACGACGATCGCCGCGCCCGTGACGTTGTCGGCGCGCTGGAGACCCTGCTGTCCGTCGAGCGCGCGCTCGGAGACACCAGACAACCGGACGCAGTCGAGGAAGTTGGGGTCCCAGCCGTCGTCGTCGTAGGTGCGCAGGCCGGGGCTCAGTACGCCGAGCTCGGGGTGGGTCTCGAGGCACGCGCACGCGGCGTCGAGCCAGCCAGGCTGAGAACGCGTGTCCTGGTTGAGCAGCACGACGTGTCCGCCACGCGGCGGGGCCGCGACGATCCCGAAGTTGTGGGCGTCGGCGAAGCCCATGGGGCGGGGAGTGGAGACGACGCGGGTCGCGAAGGAGTCCAGCGGCAGCTGCTGGAGGCACGAGTTCTCGACGTTGTCGATCAGCACGAGGTCCAACTTGCTCTCGGAGGCGTCTCGCAGCGACGCGATGCACGACGGCAACCACCGGTCGCCCTTGTAGCCGATGACGTAGACGGTGGCGGGCGTCACGGAGCGCACCTCCGGTCGTGGCTCCTCCGTTCGTCATACAAAACGAGCAAGGGATGCATGGCTAGGTAGCTTCCCCGAGCTGGGTGACGAGGCCGACGATGTCGCGCTGGTAGCGGTCCAAGGTGAACCGGCTCCGAACTTCCTCAAGGGCGCGTGCTCGGAGTCGCTGCCGC
>CAZTQF010000845.1:0-1611 GCA_964615255.1 uncultured candidatus Brocadiaceae bacterium
GACGTCGCCGACCTCGATGGAGACGGCGACCTGGACCTCGTGGTCGCCTCCGAGGCGGACAGCCGCGTCAGCGTGCTCTACAACGACGGCTCTGGCTCGTTCGGCGCTCCGGTCCCGGCGACCCTGTCGGCCAATGGCGTCAACTACGTCGAGGCCGTCGACGTCGACATGGACGGCGACCTGGACGTGATTTCGGTCTCGCCGACGGCCAACCGAGTCCTCTGGCACGAGCAGGCATGTGCCGTTAACTGCGCCGACGCGCAGTCGATCGGCGCGAGCTGCACCGCGTCCGCTGGCTCGTTCTACGAGGTGATGAGCGCCGGGGCCATGGACCTCGCCAACACCGAGATCACCGCCACCAGCACGGCCTCGGGCTACAGCGTCACGACCGGACCGAGCAGCATCACCCCGGTCGGCGGTGGCGCGACCCAGCTGACGCTGGGCGACGACACCCAGGTCAACCAGATCCTGTTCTACTCGGGCACCGCGGCCGTGATCACGATCGGCGCCAACGGCTGGGTCTGTATCAGCCCGCCTTTCGGCTTCCCGGCCGCGCCGAACGTCAACGCGATGCTCAACAACAGCCGCCGCGGGTTCTACGCATGGACGGACCTCGAGCCAGCGACCGCAGGCGGCGCCGGCGGCAACGTCTTCTACGAAGCCTCTGGCAGCGAGGTTACCGTGACCTACGACGGCGTCGCAGGCCAGGGCACGACGGGCGCGAACACGATCCAATTCAAGATCAACTTGACGTCCGGCGACTACTCGATCGCGTTCGGCGCGCTCAGCGCGAACAACCCGACGGACTGGCTGGTCGGCTACTCGCCGGCAGGCAACAGCGTCGACCCCGGTCCGCGGGACCTCACCGCAGGCCCGTTCTCGGTGAGCAACTCCGACTCGGCCCCGTCGCTGAACAGCAACCTGCCGCGGATTGGCACGACCTGGACCCTGTCACTCGAGGACCTCGGCAGCGCCCCGGCGGGCATCCTGCTGTTCGGCAGCCAGGCGCTCAACCCGGGCTTCCCGCTCACGGCGCTCGGCGCGCCCGGTTGCTCGGCCTACACGAACGCCAACTTCAGCACCCTGCTGATCCCCGCCATCGGCGGCACGGCGACCTACCCGCTGGCCATCCCGAACTCCGCGTCCCTGGCCGGCGCGACGCTCTCGTGCCAGGGCGCCGTGCCCACCACGATCAACGCCTTCCGGATCGCCACCTCGAACGGCATCCTCGGCACGGTCGGCAACTGACCGGACAGGTGTGAACGTCGCCGGGGCGCCCGCGCGCCCCGGCCGGACCGCAGGCGGCGCTCGGCCCGGCCGAAGGCCGGGCTCAGCGGGTCACGCGCCCGCCTACTCCCCTAGCAGCTGCCGCGCCCGATCCAGGATCTTCGACGGGCTGAACGGCTTGGTCATGTAGTCGTCGGCGCCCGCTTCCTTGCCGACCTCACGGTCGCTGTCCTGGCCCTTGGCGGTCAGCAGGATGATCTGGACGTCGTCGTAGGCGGCGTCGCTGCGAACCTGCTCGGTCACCTCGAAGCCGTTGACCTTCGGCATCATCACGTCGAGGAACACGAGGTCGGGCTTGTGCTCACGGATGGCCGCGAGCGCCTC
>CAZTQF010000846.1:0-1608 GCA_964615255.1 uncultured candidatus Brocadiaceae bacterium
GCTGCGAGGCCTCACGGCCGCGATCCGACCCACCGCAGCCACGCCTCCCGGCGACCCGACCGCCACGAGTCCGGCGGCGACCCGCCGGACGCGCGTGCTGCTGGTCGACGACGACCAGGACAGCGTCGACATCCACGGCCTCGTGCTCGCGCAGCTCGGCGCGTCGGTCGTCGCCGCGGACGGCGTCGAAGCCGCGCTTGCGCGCCTGCGAGAAGAGCCGTTCGACCTCGTACTGACCGACCTCCGCATGCCCGGCGGCGGCGGCCTCGAGCTGATTGCTCAGGTCGACGCCGCCAGCAGCCGCCGCGCGTGGCCCAAGCCACCGGTGGTCGTGCTCAGCGCCGAGGCGCTCGAAGAGTCCCGCGATCGCGTCCTGCAGCGCGGCGCCTGCGGCTACGTCACCAAGCCGGTCGATCCGACCGAGCTCGACGCCGTCCTGGCTGAGCACAGCGACCCACGGCCGCTGGTGCTGGCGACGTGCCCGGACGAGGCGCAGCGCGCGCTCGCCGGCGTCACGATGGCGCCGCTCGCCAGCCACCGCTTCGTGACGTGCGCGTCGACGGCGCAGGTCGAGGAGCTGCTGCGGCACTACCCCATAGCGCTCGCCCTCATCGACGCGACCGACCTGCCGAGCCGCGCTTTGGTCGACGCCCTGCACGCCCGCGGGGCGCGCGCCGTGCTCACCAACGCCGCGCGGCTCTCGCCGGAGCGCGAAGCGGAGCTCGGCTGTGAGGCGACCTGGCGCGAGCCGCTCGAGGTCACCGAATTGCTGGTCCGAGTGCTGTCGCTGCTGCCGGACGCCGAGACCGACTGACCTGCTGCCGGATCGACGCTGCCGCGCCGGCCGTGACTCCCGCGCAGGAGCCGCCTATTCTGCGGGCATGAACCGAACCAGCTGCCAGCCGATGCTCTTGCTGGGCCTGCTCGCCGCCTGCGGCGGCCGCGAGCCCGTCGGAAGCGCGCCCGAGCCCACCGCGCCCGCGAGCGCCTCCCAGCGACTCAAGCTCACCTACTACAACGTCGACGGTTGATTCCTGTGCGGCAAGGTCGTGCCCATCGTGAATGGGCTCGCAGAGCAGTACGGGGACCGGATGGACTTCGAGGTCGTCAAGACGACCGACCCGGGCGCGGCCGAACAGATCGAGCGCTACGGCTTCGAGGTGCACGGCATGCTGATCACGGACGCCGCGGGTGACGTGCTCTGGAAGGAAGAGGGCCACCTGATGAAGAAGCCCGCCGTGCAGGCGCAGATCGACGCCTTGCTGAAGGGCTGAGCGGCTCGGCCCGTCGCTCAGACGGCCTGCACCGAGAGCGACACGGCGACGCCTTCGCTGCCGACCTTGCCCGACGCGCCGAACGCGCCGTCGGCAGCCGGGCCGAACTCCAGCGACTCGGCGAGCACCTGCTCGCGCACGTAGTCTCTGTGCGAGAGCAGCGCGTCCCCGACCGCCGCGTCGACCGCCGCGGTCAGCCGGATGCGATCGCTGACGTGCAGGCCGGCGTCCTTGCGGGCCTGCTGGACGAGCCTGACGAAGTCGCGCGCGACGCCCTCTGCCTCGAGCTCGAGCGTCACCTACGCGAACATCACGCAGCGAAACCTGCAGTTCC
>CAZTQF010000847.1:0-1606 GCA_964615255.1 uncultured candidatus Brocadiaceae bacterium
CGACGCCGAGCTTCTGGACGGGCTCGACGTGCTTCTCGCCGAGGTCCTCGCGCGCTTCGAGCGGCTGCCACAGCCCGCCGCAGGCGCCCAGCGCCGCGACGCAAGCGGCGTTGCCGTAGAGGTCGTCGACCGGCGGCGCCTGCACCAGCAGCAGGACGCTCTTGGCGCCGGCGTCGCGCGCGCGCTGCACGCCGCGGCTGGCGGCGTCGGCGTGTCGGCGCACGTCGTCGAAGTCGCGGCCGAGCGGCCCGGTGGGGGAGACCACCAGGCGACGTCCCGCGACGCCCTCGGCCGGCACGAGGTTGACGGCGCAGCCCGCGGCGCTGTCGGTGGCGGCGAGCGCCTCGAGCGCGCTCCGCAGCGGCGGGAGCGCTGCGCCGAGCGGTTCGTGGCCGACCAAGACCACGGCGTCATAGCCGCCGCCTTTGGCGGCAGCCTTGTCGGGGGAAGAGACGGCGATGATGCGCATCCAGGCATCGTGCAGATCGCCCGGCGAGCGAGCAAACACGAAGCGGCAGGACAGGTTTGGTACCGGCGTGAAGGCGTCGCGCGGCCGCGGCGCCGTAGCATGCGCGCATGCGCAACCACAAGCTCTTCGCGGCCGCGCCGCTCGTCCTGTTGCTCGCTCCGGTCGCCGCGCAGAAGCGGCTCGGCTACGAGGACGTGCGCAAGCCCCTGCGGTGGGAGGCCGGCGCGCCCAGCGCGAGCTTCGTCTCAGGCGGCAAGCACGTGCAATATTCGGGCGGGTGGTGGTCGAAGTGCATCGACCCGGCCACCGGAGAGAGCGCCGAGCCGGAGCGCGCCCCCGCCAAGGCGCCTGCCTCGACGCGGCGGGTCGCGTTCGTGCACGACGGCGCGGTCTGGACCGACGAGGTCGCCGCGAGCGGTCGTCGTCGCCGGGGCGGGCGCGCCGCGCGGAAGCCCGGCGAGGCCGCGAGGCGGCTCGCCGCGGTCGATCCAACCCGCGGCGCGGTCTCCGAGCTGCACGCCAGCCCCGACGGTTCGCGGGCGTCGTTCGTTCAGCACAATGACCTGTACCTCGCGTCGGCAGACGGCGTCTGGCGCGTAACCGACGACGGCGGCCCCGAGCAGTTCCACGGCAAGCTCGACTGGGTCTACCAGGAGGAGCTCTACGGCCGCGGGGACTTCCAGGGGCACTGGTGGAGTCCCGACGGCTCGCGGTGCGCGTTCCTGTCGCTCGACGAGGCGCCGGTGCGCGCGTTCACGGTGATCGACCACGTGCCTCAGGACTTCCTGGACAAGGAGCGGTCGGTGACGAGCGAGGTGACGAACTACCCCAAGGCGGGGGACCCGAACCCCTTCGCGAGCCTGTCGGTCGCGCACTGCGGCAGCGAGGAGGTCGTGCGCTGTGACCTGTCGCGCTTTCCCGAGGACCTCCTGGTGGTGCGCGTCGACTGGACCCCCGACGGCCAGCCACCGACCCAGATCACCCAGTGCCAGCAGTGGGGCTTCCAGCGGCTCGTGCCCTGCTTCGATAGGATGCCAGCCAAGTGCACGTACCGGACCTCGATCACGGCCGACAAGCGCTACAGCCACCTCCTGACCAACGGGGACGTCTCGGTGCCGCTGCACGACGCCGAGGATG
>CAZTQF010000848.1:0-1601 GCA_964615255.1 uncultured candidatus Brocadiaceae bacterium
CGGTGATCCAGTAGTAGCCGTCCTCGTCGCGGCGGCAGCCGTCACCGGTGAAGTACTTGCCCGGATACATCGAGAAGTAGGTCTGCTGAAACCGCTCGTGGTCGTTGTAGATCGTGCGGGCCTGCCCGGGCCAGCTGCCGGTCAGGCACAGGTTGCCGCTGACGCCGTCGCCGTCGAGCACGGCGCCCTGGTCGTCGACCAACTGCGGCTGGACGCCGGGCAGCGGGAAGGTCGCCGAGCCCGGCTTGCACGGGGTCGCGCCCGGCAGCGGCGACATCAGGATCCCGCCGGTCTCGGTCTGCCACCACGTGTCGACGATCGGACAGCGGCCGTCCCCGACCACGTCGTGGTACCACTGCCAGACCTCGGGGTTGATCGGCTCCCCCACGGTGCCGAGGACGCGGAGGCTGTCGCGCTTGTGCTTGCGGACCGGCTCGTCGCCGAGCCGGATCAGGGCGCGCAGGGCGGTCGGGGCCGTGTAGAAGATGTTCGCCCCGATGTCGTCGCAGACCTCCCAGTAGCGGGAAGCGTCGGGATAGAGGGGCGTCGACTCGAACACCACCGTCGTCGCGCCGTTGCACAGCGGGCCGTAGACGATGTAGCTGTGCCCGGTGATCCAGCCGACGTCCGCGGCGCAGAAGTGCACGTCGCCCGGGTGCCAGTCGAACACCAGCTGGTGGGTGTAGGAAGCGTAGACCAGGTAGCCGCCGTTGGTGTGCAGCTGCCCTTTGGGCTTGCCGGTCGACCCCGACGTGTAGAGCACGAACAGCGGGTCCTCGCTGTCCAGCCACTCGACAGGGCAGTAGGCGCGCTGACGCTTCATCTCGGCCTCCAGCCAGTGGTCCCTGCCGTCGCGCATCGAGACCTCGGTCTCGGTGCGCTGGGCGACCAGCACGGTGTGGACCGCGTCGAGGCCGTCGACGGCCGCGTCGACCGTGTCCTTGAGCGGGATGGTGCGGCCGCCGCGCAGCCCCTCGTTGGCGGTGAGCACGACGCGACAGTCGGCGTCGACGATGCGGTCCCGCAGCGAGTCCGCGGAGAAGCCCGCGAACACCACCGAGTGCACGGCGCCGATCCGCGCGCAGGCGAGCATCGCGTAGACCGCCTCGGGCATCATCGGCAGGTAGATGCAGACCCGGTCGCCCTTCTTGACGCCGAACTTCTTGAGCACGTTGGCGAACCGGCAGACCTGCTCGTGCAGCTCGCGGTAGCTGATATGCACGTAGTTCCCGGGCTCGTCCTGCACCCAGACGATCGCGGTCTGCTCGGCCCGCGCCGCGAGGTGCCGGTCGACGCAGTTGTGCGCGGCGTTGGTCTTACCGCCCAGAAACCACGCGACCTCCGCGTTGCCGAAGTCGACGTCGCAGACCCGGTCTGGCTCGCGGAACCAGTCGATGCGCTGCGCCTCCTGGCCCCAGAAGGCCGCCGGATCTCGCACCGACTCGTCGTAGAGGCGCTGGTACTGCTCGAACGAGGAGACGTGCGCGCGCTGCGCCATGTGCTCCTTCACCGGGACGATCTTGTCTGCCATGGGAGCGGCGGGCTCGGATCAGAGGGTGCGGATCCAGTGCAGGAGCGTGCGCACCGCTGTGCCGCTGGCG
>CAZTQF010000849.1:0-1596 GCA_964615255.1 uncultured candidatus Brocadiaceae bacterium
AGTCCTCGACGGTGGCGCTGGCGAAGTTGTGCTCGAGCACGGTCTCGTTCAGCAGCTTGGCGACCGCCTGGTTCTGCGGAGACTCCAGCTCTTCTGCCTGCGCGTAGCTCGCGGGCTTGCGCTGGCTCACCGCGGCCCAGCGGGACGGGTCGAAGACGACCGTCTCGGTCTGCGGCACCGTGCTGTGCTTCAGCTCGGTGAAGGTCTTGTTCCACTCGGTGCGCCACCGCTCGCGGTTGAGGTCCATCTGCGCGTTGTGACGCGCGCGGTCCGCGAGGTCGCGGAGCGACGTGGCGGTCGGGTTGATGGGGTCGAGGCGCAGCGCCTGGTCGACCAGGCTGACCGAGTCTTCGTATTCGCCGTTCTGGAACTTGACGTTGGCAGCCTCGAGCAGGCGCTCGACGCTCAGCTCGCGGGCGATCTCCCGGTCGCGCGCGATGCGGGCGAGCTCTGCGTCGCTGGCGGTCTTGGCGTCCTGCGCCGCCTGCTTGAGGGCGTCCCGGCGCGCCTGACGGGCCTCCTCCAGCATCTTCTCGGCCTCGACGCGCAGCGCGTCCTTGGCCTGCACGTAGGTCGAGAAGCGGAGGGTGGTCACGGCGCGCTCGAAGCGGTCGATCGCGGCGCTGTAGTTGCCGAGATCCATCTCCGCGCGGCCCAGCGCGAGCTCGTTGTTGACGACCGCGCGCTCGCGCTCCTGCTTGACCCGCTCGGTGACGACGAGGTTGCGGAAGCGGTTGTCGCCGGCGTTGGTCTCTTCCCCGAGCACTTCGCGACAGCGCTGCAGGATCTCGCGCGCCTCGGCGTTGCTGGAGTCGAGTTCGAGGGCGTAGGCAGCTTCGCTGCGCGCGTCCTCGAACAGGCGGAGGTCGAGGGATCGGCGGGCGTTGGCGACCGCCTTCTTGACGATGGCGGCGCGGCCTTGCGGGTCCTGCGGATCTTGCACGCCGCCGGTGACGTCCTCGAGCGCGGGCGACGAGGTGAGCGGGGTGCCTTCGGAAGAGCCGGTCTGAACGTCGACGAAGTCGGCAGGCGTGCCGGAGCACGCGGCGAGGGCCAACAGGGAGGACGCACAGAAGCCGCGCAGGCGCAGGGTCTGAACCTTGATCATGCTGAGTGCCTGAAAGGTGGCGATCGGGGAGAGGGGATCTGAGTGACCCTGCCGGCAGACGCGAACGACGCCGCATGGAGTGCGCGACGATGCGTAGCAACCAGCAGGGCAAAGAGCACTCACGCCGCGAGCGGACGCTCGGTCTCGACCGCCGCGCTGCTGCGCACGTGGGGCAGCAGGCGAAAACGAACGAGAGGGGCGAGCCCGCCTTCGGGTGAGCCAGGGCCTCCTCGGGACGCAAAGAGGCCTTGGGAAGGCCGGACCCTATCGACCCGGCGCAGGGCGGTCAAGGTTGCAACAACGCGTTCCCCGCGAGTTTGCGTTGCGGGTCCGGCAGGCCGTCAGCGCGGGCTGCCGGGGACTTCGGGGAGGCCTAGCAGCGCGTTGACCTTCTTGATGTCCTCCCACGTCTCGCGCTTGCGTCCGGGTTCGCGGAGGAGGTAGGCCGGGTGCCACGTCACGACCACGGGCGTGTTGGCGTAGGTGTG
>CAZTQF010000850.1:0-1596 GCA_964615255.1 uncultured candidatus Brocadiaceae bacterium
CCGCCGGCAGGACCAGCTCGGTGGTGTCGCCGTCGTCCTTGCGCTGCAGGTCCGGGCCGCCGGGCGGCAGCTCGACGACCAGGTTGGTCTCGCGCGGGTAGTCCACCTGGGCGCCGAGGTGGCGCAGCAGGAAGATGTGCGCGGTCTCGGGAGCGCTGTAGGCGCCGGTCACCAGCAGCGCGAGCAGCAGCCCGCTGCCGGCGGCCACGCGCGCCAGCGCCCGGTTGTCGAACATGTCCTCGAGCCGCAGCTCGCGGGTCCGCTGCGCGGTCTCCGACCAGAGCTGGCCGATCATCTCCCGCGACTGGTTGCGCAGCGCCGCCGGATCGGCGCCGTGCAGCTGCACGGCGCTCACGATGCGCTGGCGCAGCTCGGGGTAGGTGTTCTCCATCCAGAGCGCCACGTCCACCTCGGAGAACCTGCGGCTCAGTGGATACCGCACGTAGCGCTGCAGGGCGAAGGCGCCCACGGCGACCGTCGCGACGGTGTGGAAGAGACGGATCGGCGTCGGCAGCTGCAGCCAGCGGTCCAACGCGAAGAACAGCGCGACCAGCGCCGCCGTCCAGAGCAGCGCCTTGGAGATCCCGTAGCGGACGTAGCGCCGGCGCAGCTTGGTCAGCTGGCCGGCGAGCAGCGGCCGGAGCTGGGCTGCGACCGGGTCGTCGCCGGGGGCGACCGAGCGCCCCGTGTTGGTCGAATCGTCAGCCATCAACGTTGGAAGATGGGCAGGTACTGGAGCGGGATCTGCAGGATCAGGGTCGCGACGGCGGTGCCGAAGGCGTCACCGGGGCCGACCGAGCAGCGCCAGCGGCCGTCACCCTGCTGGCTGTCGAGCAGCATGCGCTTGACGGTGCGGAAGTAGCGCTGCCACTTGGGGTCGCCGGTGATGTAGTACGCCTGGACGGCGTAGTAGTGTCCGTAGAAGAAGAAGTAGTGGCCGCGCCAGTCGCGGCTGAAGCTGCCGACCTCGCGGTCCATGTAGTCCAGCGCGTCGCGGATCACGGGGGTGTCGTATTCGCCGGCCGCGTAGAGGGTCGTCACGCCCGCAGCCGTGAGCGGGAACGTCGCGCGCGTGTGCTCTCTGTTCTGGTAGCGGAAGCTGCCGCCCTGGTCGCCGTAGCCGCCGTGCCCTCGGAAGCGGTAGCTGCGGTCGTTGCTGCGCACGGCGCTGCGGTAGACGTAGCTCTGCGCGTTCTTGATGGTCGAGATCGGCACGTGGATGCCGACGTTGCGCGCGGAGCGCAGCGCGAGCACCTGGCACACGGTGATCGACATGTCGGACTCCCGCGCGAACGGTCGGTAGCGCCAGCCGCCTTCGGCGTTCTGCGAGTCGACGATCAGGTCGACCGAGCGCTGCAGCACGCGCTTGACGTCGTCGCGCTCGACCATGCCGTAGACCTCGGCGAGGAACAGCGTGGCGAACGCGTGGCTGTACATCCGCGTGCCGTTGGACATGATCTGGCCGTCGTCCTGGCTGCTGCGCAGCACGAAGTCGAGGCCGCTGCTGATCACCTTGCCGTACTTGCCGCGGTCGGGCAGGTGGCCGCCGGCGAGGAAGCTCATCAGGGCCAGCGACGTCACGCCAACGTGCGGCAT
>CAZTQF010000851.1:0-1588 GCA_964615255.1 uncultured candidatus Brocadiaceae bacterium
CGGGCGGCCGCTAGAGCTGTCGCGCCGCGCTCACTCGTCGACGAGGTCCTCGACCGACGCCTCGTCGTCGCCGACCTCGAACTCGCCGAGCAACACCGCCTGCAGCTCGGCCAGCAGGCTGATCCGCACGATGGCCTCCTGCTGCTTCTGCGTCGCCCCCGAGAAGCCCTCGGTCTCCATGTGCTCGGCGGTCAGGTCGTTGAGCACGTAGAGCGCGAGCCGCGCGGCGTTGAGCGCGGCGAGCCAGGCATTGGTGTGCTCGTGCGTGATCAGCAGCGCGTGCAGGCCCGAGTCCGGCAGCTTCCGCAGCGTCTCCAGGTCGCGCCGCACCAGCGTCGCCCGCGACAGGAACAGCCGCTCGAGCTCCGGCACCGCGTGCTCCCGCCAGTGCTGCTCGTCCTCGGGCTCGATGCAGGTCTCCGGCAGCAGCCGCGCCCGCACCCGCTCGTCCGTCGACTCGATCAACATCGGCACTCCGCGGAGCGTCTCGACGGCCGCCGCCGTCAGCTCCCCGAAGACGTAGCCTTCTGCGACCCGCGCG
Source organism: uncultured candidatus Brocadiaceae bacterium (assembly GCA_964615255.1). GTDB lineage: Bacteria > Planctomycetota > UBA1135 > UBA1135 > UBA2386. The sequence goes on from CAZTQF010000851.1 coordinate 542, forward strand.
ACCCACATGTTCAAGCGCTAGTCCTCGACCTTCTCGAGGCTCGTCAGGAGGTGGTGCGACTGCAGCTTCTGCGCATACATCTCGGCCTGCTCCCGAGCCCCCGTCCAGACGATCGAGCGGCCCTTCTTGTGGACCTCCATCATCAGCTTGTGCGCCTTGGACTCGGCGTAGCCGAACACCCGGACGAACACCTTGGTGACGTATCCCATCAGCGTGACCGGGTCGTCGTGCACGATGACGTTCCACGGCTTGGCGAGCGACGTCTTCGCGCGGGTGTCCGTCTCGGTCTGCTCCTGGGTCGCTGCGTGTGCCCGCATGGCCGGGCCATGGTAGCCGACCCGTCGCGCGAACTCACAGGGGTTCGACGAGCAGCCGGCCGGCGTCGTACAGCGGCACCAGCAGACGCCGACGAAGCGAGTCGCAGGCGATCCCTCCCGGCTGCTCCACGCGCACCGGGAGCGCCTCGACGCCGCCGATCAAAGAGAAACGGTAGACCGCAGCGCCGTCTTGCGACGCCGCGAGCCAGCTCGGCGTTCGCTGCCGCGGGTCGCCGGCCTGCGGCGCGCCGACGACGCGGCAGAGCCCGCTGAGCCCGCCGGCCGGCGCGCGACCGAGGGCCGTCATGACGCCGCGATAGTCGACCTGGAAGAACGTGCCGTCGCGCCAGCTGACCGCGTAGATGCCGCCCCGCTGGGCCGAGATGGCCGTCGGGTGCGCGAGCGCTTCGCCGCGCGCCAGCACCTCCGGCGCGCCGCCGGGCGCGACCTTCCAGATGGCGTCGGTCCCGGTCGGCTCCATCGCCGCATCCAGCCCCGCGTCGCTGACGTAGAGCGTGCCGTCCTCGCCAGCGGTCAGGCCCCATAGCCCCATGGCACCGGGGATCTCGATCACCGACGTCGGCGCGCCGGTCGCGCGGTCGAAGCCGCGCAGGGCGTCGACGTCGGTGACCCACAGCGTCGCTCGCACCACGGCGAGCCCGCGCGGCGCGCGCAACCCGACCTCGCTCGGCACCAGCGCGCGCACCGCGCCGTCTTGCGGCGACACCTC
>CAZTQF010000852.1:0-1575 GCA_964615255.1 uncultured candidatus Brocadiaceae bacterium
GGGTAGCCGCTGTCGACCTGCTTGTCGGGCGCGAACGCGGTCAGGTCGGGCGAGATCGTCTCCCAGGTCTCGCCGTCGTCGAGCGTCCGGTGAAGGAACTGGGAGCCGTGGTAGACGACGTTGGGGTCGTGCGGCGAGATCGAGATCGGCGCGACCCGCTGGAAGCGGTAGCGGAGGTCCTTGGGGTTGTGGCCGTAGAGGCTCTCCGCGCCGACGTAGAACTGCCGCTCCTGGCCGGTGCGGTGGTTGTAGACGCTGAAGCGGCCCTTGCAGTTGGCGTAGACGATGTCGTGGTCGCCCGGCTTGGGCACCGCGGGCCCCGTCTCGCAGCCGCCGACGCTCTCCCAGAACGAACCCGCCCCCCCGGTCGCCGAATACGGCGGGCGGCTCGGCACGCGGATGGTGCTGTTGTCCTGCTGGCCCGCGTAGAGCCAGTAGGGGAAGCGGTCGTCCACCGCGATCTGGTAGAGCTCGGCGGTGGGCTGGTTGCTCTGCCGAGACCAGGTCCGGCCGCCGTCGATGGTGATGTTGGCGCCGCCGTCGTTGCACTGGATCATCACCTTGGGATTGCCAGGGTGGATCCAGACCTCGTGGTTGTCGCCGTGCGGCGTGAAGCGCCGCTGCCAGCGCTTGCCGCCGTCGGTCGACTCCTGGAAGCTGGTCGCGCTGACGAACAGGTGGTCGGCGTCGGTCGGGTCGCAGTCGACGTTGCAGTAATAGAAGGGCCGGTCGAGCAGGCCGCGCTGGTTGGACACGAAGCGGAAGGTCTCGCCGGCGTCGTCGCTGCGGTAGAGGCCGGGGCGTTCGAGCGCCTCCATCAGCACCCAGAGTCGATCCGGCTCGGCCGGCGAGACCGCGAGGTCGCTCTTGCCCACGACGCCGGTGGGCAGGCCGCCCTGGAGCTGCGCCCAGGTCTCGCCGCCGTCGGTGGTGCGCCACACGCCGCCCTGGGTGCCGCCTGACTTGATCGTCCACGGCTTGCGCTCGGCTTCCCACATCGACGCGTAGACGACGTCGGGGTTGGCGGGGTGGAGCTCCAGGTCGACGGCGCCGCAGGTCGGCGAGACCCGGAAGACGCGCTGCCAGGTCTCGCCGCCGTCCTTCGTGCGGTAGACGCCGCGGTCCTCGTTGGGCGCGAACGCGTTGCCGATCGCGGCGACATAGACGACGTCGTGGTCGGTGGGGTGGATGAGCACGGCGCCGATCTGCCCGGTGGACTCGAGGCCCATGCAGGACCACGTCTCGCCTGCGTCGGTCGACCGGTAGACGCCGCGGCCGGCGATCACGTTGCTGCGCAGGCCGTCGGAGCCGGTGCCGACCCACACGAGGTCGCCGTCGTCATGAGCGACCGCGATCGCGCCGATCGACGGCGACTGAAAGAACCCGTCCGAGACGTTGCGCCAGGTGTTGCCGAGGTCGGTCGTCTTCCAGACGCCGCCGCCGGTCGCGCCCATGTAGAAGGTGCCGAGCAGGGCCGCGCTGCCGCACACCGCGGTGACGCGGCCGCCGCGCGTCGGGCCGACGTTTCGGAAGGTCAGGTCGGACAAGTCGGGGAGCTGCTGCGCCGTCACGGTG
>CAZTQF010000853.1:0-1568 GCA_964615255.1 uncultured candidatus Brocadiaceae bacterium
GTTCGTGTGGAGGCCGGAGCTGGGCAGACCGATCAGGTGATCGCCCGCCTGAATCTGGGTGCCGTCGAGCAGCCGCTCGCGGCCCACCGAGCCCACGATCGTGCCGGCGACGTCGACCTCGCCGTCCCGATAGACGCCGGGCATCTCCGCCGTCTCGCCGCCGAGCAGCGCGCAGCCGTTCTCCGCGCACGCCTTGGCGAGGCCTCGGATGATCTGCTGCACGCGGTCGGGCGCCATCTGCGACATCGCGATGTAGTCGAGGAAGAACAGCGGCCGCGCGCCTTGCACCAGGATGTCGTCGACGCAGTGGTTGACCAGGTCCTCGCCGACGGAGCTCATCTCACCCCGCTGCGCTGCGATCATGACCTTGGTGCCGACGCCGTCGGTGGAGGCCACCATGAGCTGTCCGGTGACGCCGGCCCTCTCGAGGTCGAACAGGCCGCCGAACGCCCCGACGTCCCCTACGACGCCCGCGGTGTAGGTCGCGCGGATGGCGTCCGAGGCGCCGGTGACGGCCGCATACTTCTTGTCGATGTCGACGCCCGCTCGCCGATACGCGGATTGAGCTTCGCTCACGGTGTGTGCACTCCGGCCGGCGGACAGCGCGCCGGTCAACGTTTGGTCGTGCGTGGCCCACCCACGCCTCTTGGGCATCATCACGGCCGGAGCAGCCCGCGGCAACCTTGTCTGCGCCGTTGCGCCGCGCGAGGTTGCAATGAGCGGGCCGCGCCCCACATGATCGCCCGCGTGTCCAAGCGCCGCATCGCCATCCTGGGCTGCACCGGGTCCGTAGGCACCCAGGCCCTGAGCATCCTCGCGGAGCGTGAGGACCGCTTCGAGGTGTGCCTGCTCGCTGCGCACACCTCAGCGGCCGCGCTCGCCGACCTGAGCGCGCGGCACGCGCCGGCTGCAGCCTGCTTGACCGGGGACGTCCAAGCCCCGGACCTGCCCGACGAGACGCGCTTCTTCCGGGGCAGCGACGGCCTCCTCGAGGCCCTGGAGGAAGCCGCCCCCGACACCGTGCTCAACGCGATCACCGGGGCCGCGGGGCTGGCGGCCTCGGAGTGGACGCTCCGCCACGGTCGCGCGCTCGCGCTCGCCAACAAGGAGTCGCTCGTCGTGGCCGGCGAGTTCCTGATGCCGCTCGCCCGAGCGAGCGGCGCGCCGATCCTGCCCGTCGACAGCGAGCACTGCGCGATCTTCCAGTGCCTGGACGGCGAAGCGCCCAAGTCGGTCCGCAAGATCTGGCTCACCGGCTCGGGCGGGCCCTTCCGCGAGCGTGCCCTCGACACCTTCGCTTCGGTCACCGTCGACGAAGCGCTGCGGCACCCGACCTGGAAGATGGGGCCCCGGATCACGATCGGCAGCGCCACGATGATGAACAAGGCGTTCGAGGTCCTCGAGGCCCGGTGGCTCTTCGACCTGCCTGCGGACCGAATCGAGGTCGTCCTCCACCCGCAGAGCATCGTGCACTCGATGGTCGAGTTCGTCGACGGCTCGATCCTCGCCCAGTGCGGCGTGCCCGACATGCGCGTACCCATCCTGTTTTGTCTCGCCTACCCCGAGCG
>CAZTQF010000854.1:0-1567 GCA_964615255.1 uncultured candidatus Brocadiaceae bacterium
CGAGAGCCCGATCGGGAACGCGTAGGGCAGCGAGCCGTCCCAGTCGAACACCTGCGCCGTCAACTCGGCGCCGCTGAGCACCGGCTGGCAGGGCAGGGGCAGCGCGAAGGAGGCCGCGCTGCCCGTCGGGAGCTGCAGCTGGATCAACGTCGGGTTGGCGTAGAGCAGCGCCGTCGGTGTGCCGCCCGGCACCTGCGCGCCGGACAGCGGCCCGCCGAGGTCGAGCACGCAGCCGGTCAGCGGTGCGCCGAGCAGGTTGCCGGCCTGGATCGAGAACGAAGAGTCGCCGAGCACCGGCGCGCTGCTCGCGGCGATCGTGGGCACGCCCTGCGTCGTCGGTGAGCCGGCGCCGACCAGTTGGGTCCCGGCCGGCGCGCCGTCCGTGATCACGAGGCGGTCGAGGATCAGCGGCATCAGGCTGTTGTTGTCCGTGACGCACTCGCGATAGGTCAGGTAGACCCCGTTGGCGCAGGTCGTGTTGGTCTGCGTCGACACGCGCAGTCCGTCGTCGCAGCCGAAGCTGCCGCCGAAGTTGGCGACGAGGTCGCTGCCCGTGGCCGAGATCCGCAAGCGCTGCCAGCCGTCGTTGACGCCCGCCTGGATCGCGATCGGCCCGGCGAGCACGATCGGGTCGCCGCCGCCGTTGTTGTAGTCGATCAGGTAGAGGTCGCAGAGCGACGCCGTGCGCTGGCAGGTCCAGGCGATCCCGGTGTGTCCGGGCTGCACGGCGGTGCCGCCGCCGCACGAGATCATCGAGTAGAAGCCGCCGAGGTCGCTGAACTCGCCGAACGAGTCGGAGTGGCCGCGGACGCCGATCGACCACTGCTCGCCGTCGTCGGCGTCGAGGTTGGCGTTGGGTCCGGGCACGTAGACGTAGGTCTCCAGCAGGTAGTCCACCGAGCTGAAGTTGCGCAGCCAGTTGGCGTTGCCGCCGCCGGTCGGGTCGTGCCAGACGGCGACGTTGCCGCCCTGCGGCGACGGCGGGATGGCGAACGTCGGCTGCGGGATACCGGTGATGATCGCGCCCTGGATCGCCGCCGGGTCCTGGGTGTTGCCGGGCGTGAACGAGTAGCTGAAGTCGCCGTCGACCGTTGTCGTGACGGCGCCGTCGAAGTCGTTGGCGTAGGGGAGCGTGGTCGAGAGGCCCATGACGTTCAGCGCGCCCGGCGACGCCGGCAGCGGGCGGAAGTCACAGCCGTTGTCGTCGGTGTCGTGGCCGTCGACGCCGCGGCCAAAGGCGAGCACGAGCGTGCCGACCGGTCGCTCGACGCCCTGGATCGCGCCCCACAGGCCGTCTCCCTCGAGCCACAGCGGCAGCGTGTTGGTCCAGTCCGCGGTCTCCCAGCAGACGCCGTCCTGGTAGACGAAGTTGCCGTCCATGAGGAACACGCCGTCGGCGCCGTTCTCGAGGCCGAGCCCGGACATCACCTCGTTGACGTTGGGCACGCCGCTGTCTCCGACGACCCAGAACCCGCCGGGCTGCAGGACCGTGCCCGGCGCGATGGTGTGCGTGCCGGTGCCAGCGATGTTGAAGAACGCGGTCATATCGGAGATTCGCGATGCCTGC
>CAZTQF010000855.1:0-1563 GCA_964615255.1 uncultured candidatus Brocadiaceae bacterium
GATCCGCGACGCGCAAGGATCCCTCGTCAAGCGGTTCGACGCGCCGCGCAAGAAGGGCCTGCACCGGCTCGCGTGGGACCTGCGCTATGCGGGCGCGACCCGGGTCACGCTCGGCGCGGCCGGCGCGGGCTCGCCGTGGTCTCGTCCGGACACCGGGCCGCTGGTGCTCGGCGGCACGTTCTCGGCGACGCTCGAGCGAGAGATCGGTGGTCGGGTCGAGGCGCTCGCCGGGCCGGTCCGCTTCGAGGTCGCGGCGCTCAACCTCGCGACGCTCCCCGCCGCGGACAAGGCCGCGGTGCTGGCGTTCCAGCGCGACGTGATCGAACTGCGGCGGGCGGTGCGGGCGAGCGCGCGCGTGCTCGGCGAGCTGCAGTCGCGCGTCGACCACTGCCGCGTGGCGCTGCGCCGCAGCGACGCCGACCTGGGCTTGCTGACCAAGGTCGAGGCGCTCGACGGCGAACTCGCCGAGCTGCGCACCCAGCTGGCCGGCGACGCGTCGCTGTCGCGCCGCAGCAAGCCGACCGCGATGTCGATCCAGGAGCGGATCGAGAACGTCGCCGGCGCGCAGCTCTACACGTCGTCGGCGCCGACGCAGACCGAGCGCGACGCGTACGGCTTCGCGGCCGACGCGTTCGCGCCGGTGCTCGCGCGGCTGCGGGCCGTGGCGACGACGGACCTGCCGGAGATCGAGGCCGCGCTCGAGGCCGCCGGCGCGGGCGACACCCCGGGCAGGCTCCCGCGGTGGCGGCGGCGCTGAGCTGCTAGGATCCTGTCAGATTGCCCATGACCTCTCCCCGCGCTGCTCTGTTCGTCGCGTCGGCCCTCCTCTGGGGCTGCGCGACCCCCGCCGAGGGCGCTCGCGGCGAGGCCTCGACCGAGAGCCTCGAGCTCGTGTGCGAGGAGCCGATGCCGCTGCGCGAGTTCGTGAAGTGGGCGCAGCAGCGCACCGGGCGGATCTTCGTGCTGCCGGCGAAGCCTGCCCGAGACGTCGAGATCTCCTGGATCGGCACGCTGCGGTGTCGCAAAGACGACCTGCTGTCGTTCGTGCAGACCATGCTCTACGTCAAGGGCTACGCGCTGCAGCCGCGGCAGCAAGGCGACCTGGAGGTGCTCGAGGTCGTCTCGTTGCGCGCGGGCTGACGTCGCCGTCCCAAGATTGTCTTGGGTGAAGCGGCGCGCCTCGGGGGACGACCCTGCCCTAGCATCGAACGCTTCCCCATGAACAAGCCGTCCGCCATCTTGACGCTCTTGGGCGTCGCCGCGCTCGCCTGGTGCGCGTTCGCCTTCGCCGGCGACGTCGACGTCCCTGCGCCGCCCGCGGCCACGTCGGCTGTTGTCGGCGAAGCGTCGACCGAGCCCGGTGGCAGCGAGGCAATGGCGGTCGCCGCGGCCGAGGCGTCGTGGACGAGCGGGCCCGACGCCGGGGGCGACGAGCCCGAGCGCGCCGAGCTGGAGTTCGAGTTCGAGCGCTCGCCGCGGTTCGTGCTTCAGGTCTGGGACCGCAAGCGCGGCCGCGTCGCGGCGGACGCCGACGTCTTCGTGCTGGCGGACCCCGAGGCCGCG
>CAZTQF010000856.1:0-1563 GCA_964615255.1 uncultured candidatus Brocadiaceae bacterium
GGCCATGCAGCCGAGCACCCCGACCACCAGCTCCGGCTCGGAGCGCTTGCGGATCCGGAGCTTGCCGAGCTTGGACCAGACGCGATCCTCAGCGTGCTGACGCACCGAGCACGTGTTGATCAAGACGACGTCGGCCGCCGCCTCCTCATTCGCCGGTACGTAACCGCGCTGCTGCAAGCGAGCCTCGACCAGCTCGCTGTCCAGCTTGTTCATCTGGCAGCCGTAGCTCGTCAGGTGGTAGCGGGGCGACGTCATGGGAGCGCGAGATCCTACGGGGAAACGCCGCCGAACCCAGCGCGCGCAAAGACTTCGCCGCGCTGCCGCGGGACCCCGCGAGCGCCCGGGCGCGCCGCCGGGCCGGCCCGCACGGAGCCAGCCGCGCTGTCGCGCGCGGCGCCGTCGGGGTATGCTTTTCGCCTGCCCCTCGGAGTGCCATGAAACCCACCCTCCTCGCGGTCGCCGCGCTCGGGTTCTCCTTCTCGCTCGTTGCCCAAGCGCCGCGCCGCCTCTACACGCTGTCCGACCCGACGGCGGGCCAGTGGCTGGTCGTGCAGCAGCACTTCGACGCCTTGGACAGCTGCTGCGGCGTGATGCCGATCGACGGGCACGCGAAGTTCGTGGCGACCGACGCCCAGAAGGGCCTCGTCGCGGCGCTGCTGCCGGGCGCCGTGTTCGAGCGCGAGGTGCAGAGCTTCCAGGACACCTACGACCAGGCGATGGCCGCCGCCGGCGTCGACAACCCGCCGCCGACGGCCTACTACACGGTCGCCGAGATCGAGGCCGCCATCGACGCCGAGGTCGCAGCGCACCCGGGCATCGCGCAGAAGGTCGACCTGAGCGCCATGCCCGGCGGCGCCCAGACCTGGAACGGCAACTCCATCTACGCGCTCAAGGTCAGCGACAACGTCGCCGCCGACGAGGACGAGCCGGCGATCTTCGTCATCGCCCAACACCACGCGCGCGAGCTCAACGCGCCGCACATGGTGATCGGCGCCATGGGCCGCGTGCTCAACGCCTACGCCACGGACCCGGCCATCCAGGCCGTCGTCGACGGCTACGAGCTCTACTTCGTGCCGATGGTCAACCCCGACGGCGTGGACTACGTCTGGAACGTCGACGAGTTCTGGCGGAAGAACCGCTGCCCGAACAGCGGCGGCACGTTCGGCGTCGACCTCAACCGCAACTACCCGTTCTTGTTCGGCCAGTGCGGGTCCTCGACGAATCAGGGCTCGAGCACCTACCGCGGCACCGGCCCGGCGAGCGAGCCCGAGACGCTCACGATGAGGAACGCGATCGAGCGGCTGCGCCCCGAGATCTACCTCGACTTCCACAGCTCGGGCCAGGAGGTCCTCCGGACCTACGCGCCGTGCGCCAACGAGACGACCACCGCCTTTGGCCTGATCGAGCGCTACGCCGACGACCTCCGCGCGCCGATGACCTACGGCAAGCGCTACCCGTCGGCGTCCGGCGAGGCGCCCGAGGACCACTGGGCGTCGGGCGGGACCATGTCGTTCCTGATCGAGATCGGGACCTCCTTCCAGCCCGACTTCAGCCTGACGACGG
>CAZTQF010000857.1:0-1562 GCA_964615255.1 uncultured candidatus Brocadiaceae bacterium
GCGTGTACGCGGCAGAGCCCGAGCGCCGAGGTGCGCGCCCAGGCTTCCTCGTCCCCCAACAGCCGTTCGAGGTGGACGCGCGTCTCCGCGGCCGTCTCCGCGATCAGGACCGCGTCCTCCCCCAGCAGCTCGACGATTCCCCGGGCATAGGAGCTGACGACCGGAGTCCCGCACGCCAGCAGCTCGAACACACGGCGCGAGAACATGGTCGGCGAGTCCTTCACGGAGTTGACGTTGAGGAACACGCGGTAGCGCCGGTAGGCGCGCACCATCTCGTCGTACTCGAGCCGGCCGCGGATCGCGCCGTGGAAGCGCTCGGGGAAGGTCGTCTCTCCACCCGCTGCGCCGTAGTTGCGATCGAAGATGTCGAACGGGAACTCCAGCGCAGGCTCCAGGATCGACTCCATGTCGACGCGGCGCGCGTCGTGGCGGTCGGCGTAGTACGAGCCGGCGAAGCAGGCGCGCGCGAGCCGCTCCTCGTCCCGGATCGGGTTGTGGATCTCAGGCTGGGCCGCGAACGGCATCGCGAACACACGCTCATGCCCGGCGGCCTTCCGGTAGCGCGGCACGCAGTCGGCGTCCGTCGTCAGCACGGCGTCAAAGCGACGCGCCGACTCGATGAAGCGTGAGAAGTGGACCGGGTCTTCCTTGTTCCAAAAGACCGTGGGCACGCCGTTCTGCCGACACCACTTGAGCATCGAAGGCAGCGAGGTCCGGTCCGGGGGAGCGGCGTAGGACGCGACCCGGTACTGCCACGCGTCGTCGTTGCCGTGCCACGCCGACTCGACGAGCACGACGTCCGGTCGCTGCCGCTCGAAGGCGACCTGCCAGTTGTCGGGCCGGGGCGCCAACAGGTCACAGTCCGGCGCCAGACACGACGTCGTGAAGGTGTCCATGATCGCACCTACGAGCGGCTTGCCGGGCCTGCGCGGCGCAGGCGCAGGCGCCAGCATGCGGTCGGCGATCTTGGGCGCCTGCTCCGGCGACGCCGCAGGGGTAAGCGCAGCGCTCCGCCCACCTCTGCCGAGCAACCGGCGGGCGATCCGAGGCAGCATCAGGACCGTATCGAGCGACGGCCGCTTGACGCCGCGGCCGATGATCTGGCCGATCTCGAAGCTGAGGGAGCGACGCAGCGACTCGAGCTTGGCGCGGGCGACGCCGAGCTCGGTCTTCGCCGCGGCGAGCTCGCCCTCGCTTCGATCGAGCTCTTCGCGAGCCTCCCGCAGCTCGCGCGCCATCTCGCCGAGGTCCTCCTCCAGCCGCTCGATCTGCGCCCGCGTCTCTTCGCCAGCGGGGTCGCAGCGGGCGTCCGCGTGGTCTCCGGGCCCGGGTCCACGCCCTGGAGCTTGGTCTTCGGTCATGCGGCTGGGTCTGCTGGCGTCTCGTGGCGTCTCGCGCGACGGCGCGGCTGGACGATGGCGGAACCAGCCGCCAAAAGCAAGCGCAGCGCGACGGCTGTTGGGCGACCTCGACCGCCCCTCCCAGGCGATCAAATCCACCGCCTCCAAGAGGCCTCTATCCTTTTCGAAGCAACACTTTATGACGTACCCCTGCAGGCATCG
>CAZTQF010000858.1:0-1560 GCA_964615255.1 uncultured candidatus Brocadiaceae bacterium
GCGACGAGGAGCGGTTCTTGGCGTTGCTCGAAGTCGAGGCAATCCAGGGCACGCCGGTCCGCGACCTCGGCGACGTGGCGCCGTTCGAAGCGCTCGAAGTGGCGCAGGCTGGGCGGCCGCTCGCGATCGGTGGCGACGGCGAACTCGACGCGCTCGCCGCGCAGGCGCCGTGGCGCCTCGGCGATCGCGTGCTGGTCCACACGAGCCCGGCGTTCGGCGCGGCGACCTGGCTCCGCCGCGTCGCCGACGCCGCCGTAGCCGCGTGCCCGGCCGCCGCCGTGACCGTCTGCCTGCTGGAGCAGCGCCCCGAGGAGCTCGCCGCCGCGCGAGCGGGCGCAGCCGGCGCGGGCGTGCGGGTCGTCGGCGCTGCGTTCGCGGAGGCGCCGCGGCGGCTCACGCAGCTGGCCGACCTCGCGCTGCACGCAGCGATGCGCGACGTCGAGCGCGGCCGCGACGCGCTGCTGCTGTTCGACTCGCTGGCCGCGTTGACCCACGCGCACGCGCGCAGCGAGGCGCCGTCAGGAGCGTGGATCCAGCCGGGCCTCGACGCGCGCGCGCCGCTCGCCGCCAAGCGCCTCCTCGCGGCCGCGCGACAGGTCGCCGCGGGCGGCTCGTTGACGGTGATCGCGACCACGCGCAGCGGCGACAGCCCGCTCGAACAGGCGATCGCGAGCGAGTTCCTTTCGACCTCCAACAGCGACGTCTGGCCCGAACACCCGGAGCGCTCGCGCACGCGGCCGCGGCCGACCGACCGCAGCTAGGACGACGCGCTGGGGTCGCCGAGATAGCGCGCCACGTCCTGCGCCGAGGGGCGATGACCGCGCACACCGCTCCACGTCCCGCGCAGCTTGGCCCAGGCGGCCGCCGGGCCGCCCAACAGCGTCAACGGCCACAGCAGCACGTCGAACGTCAGCCAGCCGAGCCACGCCGCGAACGAACCGTGCGCTCGCAGGAAGCGCACCGCGTTGCAGGCCATCAAGTACTTGCGGAGCGGGGAGCGCCCGCCGCCCGAGGACTGACCGCCGAGGTGCTCCACGCGCACCCAGGGCACCCAGACGACGCGGTGGCCCGCGCGGCGCAGCGCGTAGCTGAGCGCGACGTCCTCCCAGTACATGAAGTAGTCGTCCGGGAAGACCCCGCACGCCAGCGCCGCGTCCACGCGCAGCAGCAGGAACGCGCCGGTCAAGAAGTCCACCTCCTCGGGGCCTGCGTCCGCGCCGGTCGGCGGGCGGCCGTGGCGCCGCAGCCGCAGCGCGTTGCGCGTGAACCCCACCTCGCCGCCCTCCGCCCAGACTGCGCCTTGGGCGTCGAGGATCGTCGGCCCGACGGCCGCGACCGACCGATCGTTGCGCAGCACGTCGAGCAGCGGCCGCACGCTGCCGGCCGGCAGCCGCAGGTCGTTGTTGCACACCAGCACGTGCTCGTAGCCGGCTGCCGCGGCCGCGCGCACGCCGTCGCTCATCGCCGCGGCGAAGCCGACGTTGTCCTCGGACGCAACCAGCGTCAGCTCGTGCGCGCCAGGGTCGAGCGCGTCGAGCTTGTCCGCGAGCGCCGCGGCCT
>CAZTQF010000859.1:0-1559 GCA_964615255.1 uncultured candidatus Brocadiaceae bacterium
CTCCAGCGCCGGCTCGTAGACGTAGTTGTGGACCGGGACGCACTGCACGCCGTGTTGTTCGGCCGTGCGCTGCATCGACGCGACCTCGTCGAGCGACGCGCCCGCGGGCTTCTCCACGAGCACGTGCTTGCCGGCGCGCATCGCCAGCTCGGCGTACTGCCGGTGCGTCTCCAAATTGGTCAGCACCGAGACGCACTGCACGTCGGGGTCGGCGAGCGCCTCGTCGGCCGAGCCGTAGCTGCGGCAGCCGTAGCGCGCGGCCTTGGCGGCGCCCTGGTCAGGATCCAGGTGCCAGACGCCGCGCAGCGTTGCGCCCGCGCACGAGCGCACGGCCGCGGCGTGGAGCTCGGAGACGTCGCCGGCGCCGAGGAAGGCGACGCCGAGAGGTGGGTTGGACGCGGCAGTGGACACGAGGCAGGACCGGCGCGGCATCGTAGGCGGTCCGGCGTCGCGCGGCTACGCTGCGCTCATGCGAAGCATGCTCGCGTTCCTCGCCCTGTTCGCGGCCGGCCTGCTGCCTTCCCAGGCGCCTCCGCGCGTCGTCTTCCTGGTCGGCGAGCGAGAGTATGGATCGCAAGAGACCATGCCTGCGTTCGCGAGGCGGCTCGAGGGAGAGCTCGGGCTGGAGGTCACGCTGCTCCAGAGCCGCCGCCGCGAGCTGCCGGCGCTCGAGGCCCTCGACGACGCCGACCTGCTGGTGATGTTCCTGCGCTTCCGCGAGGCGACCGACGCGCAGCTCGCGCGCCTGCAGCGCTGGTTCGACGAAGGCAAGCCGTGCGTCGCGCTGCGCACCACCAGCCACGCGTTCACGGGCGACAAGGGCTGGTTCCCGCCGTTCTTCGGCGGCCACTACAAGGCGCACGCGCCCAACGGCCAGGGCACGATCGCCTACGTGAATCCCCAGGCCGACGGGCACCCGATCACGCGCGGGCTCCGCCCAGAGGTCGAGATGGGGCACGGCGGCACATACAACGCGCAGCCGCTCGCTGACACGGCGACGCCGCTGCTGTTCGGCCGGACTGGCGACCTGCCCAGCGAGCCGATCGCTTGGGTCAACCGCTACCGGCCGGAGTCCCGGATCTTCTACACTTCGCTCGGCAGCCGCGAAAACTTCGAGCGCGAGGACTTCCAACGGCTGTTGGGCAACGCCGTGCTCTGGACGCTCGGACGGGACGTGCCCGCCGACGGCGCCTTCGGTGACGGCGAGCCACGGACGCCGTCGAAGCCCGGCGGACGGACACCGATCTCGCCGCCGGTCGCGCCGCCCGCGCTCGAGGCGCCCGCCGGCGCGACGGTGCTGTTCGACGGCGGCGACCTCTCGGCGTGGCGGCACTACGACCCAAGCATCGCGCCGCTGGCGATCGGGATCGACGGACGCGCGGACTCGTCGAGCGGCGGCGAGACCTACGAGGCGGCGCGGTGGCGCGTCGAGCGCGGCATGATGGTCGCGCGGCCGGGCTTCGGGGACGTCGTGTCGAAGCAGCGCTTCGGCAACTACCACCTGCACGCAGACGTCTATATCCCGGATGAGCAGGCGTGGGTGACGTCCGGCGCGCGCG
>CAZTQF010000860.1:0-1550 GCA_964615255.1 uncultured candidatus Brocadiaceae bacterium
CTTCTTGCCCTGGCGGTACATGGGCACCGCCATCAGCGGCACCATCGCGATCAGGACGACGATCGCCTCCGGCACGAACCAGAGGATCGCGGCGGCGTTGCCGAGGATCATCAGCGGGTCGATGACGACGTTGTCCGCGGCCATCTCGAACGACCGCTGGATGACCTGCGTGTCGTTCGTCACGCGGCTGATCATGTCGCCCATGCGACGCTTGCCGAAGAAGCGCAGCGGCAGGCTCAGGAAGTGCCGCGCGAGCTCGCCGCGGAGGTCGGCCACCACGCGGTAGGCGAAGAAGCGCGAGATCGTCTGGACCAGGTAGATGGTCACAGAACCCAGGAGCCCGCAGCCGAGCGCGACCACGCCGCAGGCGACCACGACGTTCATGCCCGGGCTGTCGAACGACACACCGAGCAGCCGACACAGCCCGGCGGCGAAGTCTTGGAACCACGCGTTGAACGCGTCCTCGAGCTCTCCGTCGAGGCCCGGTGAGGCGGCCGGGCGCTCCCCGAGCTCCCGACCCATCTCCGCCATCAGCGGCTTGACGACCAGGAAGGGGAGCTTGGTGAAGACGGTCTGCAGGACCGCCAGCGCCACCATGGCGGCGACCATGCGCCGGTAGCGCACGACCGCGGCCCAGATCCGGCGCAGCAGCGCCTGGACGTCACGTCGATCTTGGGGAGACCCCGACACGGGGTCTGATCCTAGACCGTCGTCGGCGCTATTCGAACTTCGCCTTGGCGATCACGCCGTTGGCCCACTCGAGGAAGCGATAGGTGATGTAGTCCTCGCGGACCAGCTCTCGCTCCCGCTCGACCTTGACGCTGATCTTGCGGCGGGCGGGCGTGCGCGAGTTGACGCGGCAGATCAGCCACGACTCGGGTCCCTGGATCGGGCCGAGCGTCTTGCCGACCTCGGCCTCGAAGAACAGGTGCTCGGCGATCGAGTAGCCGTCGAGCAGCTGGGTGAACTCGTTCTCCCTGAGCTGCTGGCGCAGCTGGTTGAGCGGCAGCATGCCGAGCACGCCGCGCTTCTCGTCGTTGGCGAAGAACTCGGTGTGCTGCTCGAGCGCCTCGTCGAAGGTCAGCTCGCCGCTCTCCAGCTTGGCGAAGACCTCGTCGCAGCGCGTCTTGGCCTCCTCCATGCCGCCCGGGGCCCACGCGCCGGTGCGCTGGCTGCGACCCTGGAACGGGATGATGCTGATGTCGCACTGGCCGTCGGCGAAGAACGCCGCGCGCTTGTCGGCGTGCGCCTGCAGGTTCTCGTCGTTGATCTCGTCCTTGATCAGGTCCGAGTAGGACGAGATCAGGCGCCAGCGCGCGCGGAACGCCTCGAGGCACGGGTAGCCCTTGAAGCGCGTCGCGATCACCTCGACGGTGAACGGCGTCGAGTCGTAGGGCTCGCGGTACTCGTCGTAGCGGTTGGTGAACTCTTCGTCGCTGATGTAGACGCCCTTGGCGACCAGCTCCTGCCGCAGCGCCTCCCGCACCGCGACCTCCTGCATGGCGCGCTCGAGGTCGTGCACGAACAGGCCCTTCTTGACGAAGTCGAAG
>CAZTQF010000861.1:0-1548 GCA_964615255.1 uncultured candidatus Brocadiaceae bacterium
TCGTCCACGTGCAGGCGCAGCTCGTCTTGCGCCCGCGATCGCCGCAGCGCCCGCGATGATGAGCGACAGCGTGGTCTTCTTGATGGCGTGCTCCTACTCCGAGGTGGGAAGCCGGCGCGGCGTCGCTAGTCTACGCAGCGAGCATGCCGCTATTCCGAAGAATCCTGATCGCCAACCGCGGCGAGATCGCGCTCCGCGTGATCCGGACGGCCCGCGAGATGGGCATCGAGACCGTCGCCGTCTACTCCGACGCCGACCGCGCGGCCCTGCACGTGCGCAAGGCGACACGCGCGGTCCACCTCGGGGGGAACGCGCCGGCGGAGAGCTACCTGGACCACCAGAAGGTCCTCGCGGCGGCGATCGAGACCGGCTGTGACGCGCTGCACCCGGGCTACGGCTTCTTGAGCGAGAACGCGGCGTTCGCCGAGGCCTGCGAGCGCGCGGGGATCACCTTCCTCGGCCCGCCGGCCGCCGCGATCCGGTCGATGGGCGACAAGGTGGCGGCGCGCCGGATCGCGCTCGAGGCGGGCGTGCCGCTGGTGCCGGGCCTGCAGGACGACGTAGACGAGGCCGGTCTGCTCGCGGCCGCAGAGCAGGTCGGCTACCCGGTCATGCTCAAGGCCGCGGCCGGCGGGGGCGGCAAGGGCATCCGCATCGTCGAGGACGCGTCCGGCCTCGTCGAGGCCTATCGGATGGCGACGGCCGAGGCGAAGGGGGCGTTCGGTGACGACCGCGTCTACCTCGAGAAGTTCGTGGTCGAGCCGCGCCACGTCGAGATCCAGATCATGGCGGACAAGCACGGCAACGTCGTGCACTACGGCGAGCGCGAGTGCTCGGTCCAGCGGCGCCACCAGAAGCTGGTCGAAGAGTCGCCGTGCTCGGTGCTGACGCCGGATCTGCGCGAGCAGATGGGGCAGGCGGCGTGCGATCTCGCCCGGCAGGTCGGCTATGTCGGGGCCGGGACCGTCGAGTTCCTCTACTCCCAGGGCGCGTTCTACTTCCTGGAGATGAACACGCGCCTGCAGGTCGAGCACCCGATCACCGAGGAGCGGTTCGGCGTCGACCTCGTCCGCGAGATGATCCGTGTCGGCGCAGGCGAGCGCGCGTCGGAGCCCTCTGCGCCGCGCGGGCACGCGATCGAAGTCCGCATCAACGCCGAGGACCCGGAGACCTACTACCCGTCGCTCGGCACGATCCGGCGGCTGGGGCTGCCGGGCGGCCCCGGTGTGCGCCTCGACAGCGCGATGTTTCGCGGGCTCGAGGTGACGCCGTTCTACGACAGCATGCTCGGCAAGCTGATCGTGCACGGCGCCGACCGGGAGCAGGCGATCGAGCGCTGTATCCGCGCTGTTCGGGAGCTGAGGATCGTCGGCGTCGCGACCTCGCTGCCGGTCGCGCTGGAGACGCTGTTGAGCGATCCCTTTCGCAGCGGCAACTACGACACCGGCATCCTCGACAGCATCGACACCGTCGGCCGCCACTACCGCGGCGCGGCGATGCTCGCGGCCGCTACCGCCCGCTTCCTGCGCGCCGAGCGCGTCGGGGCGG
>CAZTQF010000862.1:0-1541 GCA_964615255.1 uncultured candidatus Brocadiaceae bacterium
GACGTCGGGTCGCGCGCTGGCGCTCGACAGCGCCTCGGCCGCGGCGGCCGCGTCAGGGACGGCGGTCACCGCGAAGCCCGCCAGCTCGAGCCCGCGCTTGAGCACCCGGAGCAGGTTCGCCTCGTCGTCGACGAGGAGGACGTGGACTGCGGCGGCGTCGGGGAGCGGGGCCATGGGCCGCGGCAGCCTACCGCGGCGGCCGGGCCAGGTCTCCTACTTGCCCCCGACCGCAGCGAGCCGCTGCTCGAGGTCTTCGACCTCGGCGACCAGCTGGCGGTAGCGCTGGTAGGCGTGGTTGCCCGGCCGCTGGTCGGCGCGGTTGATCATCGAGGCGAGGTAGCGGACCTGCGAGAGCAGCATCTGCTGCGGGTAGGTCTCGCGGGCGTTGTCGAGGCGGGCGGCGAGCTCACCCAGCGTCGCGCGCTCGGCGTCGCCGCTGGCGCTCCGGCTGCGGCGCCGCACCTCGGCGGCGAGCGCGCTCGTCCGCTCGCTCAGCGCCTGCACCTGCTCGACGAGGTCGATCTGCGCCTGCAGGTCTTCGCGGGTGATCCCCTCGGCCGCGACGCGGGGGTCGAGCACGAGCGTCACCCGCTGGCGCGCCTCCCCGCCCGCGTGGATCAGCCGCAGCTCGTAGTCGCCGGGCAGGACGAGCGCGCCGTTGTCGCCGCGCAGGTTCCAGGTGTAGCGGTGGAAGCCCGCCTTGTCCGACAGCCCGCGGCCGCCGCCGCCGCGCCGGAACGGCCTGCGCATGCCCTGGTCGCGGCGCCCGGGAGTCGGACGCCGTCCGCTCGCGGTGACCGCGCGGACCTGCACGGGCGGGTCCTGGCCGACGTCGAAGACCTCCAGCCGAAGGCCCTCGCTGTCCTCTGGCAGCGTGTAGTGCACGTTGCACCCCGAGCCCTGCAGGCGGGAGCGCACGGTGGTCCGCGGCGCGAGCAGCGCGACCGCGCCGGCGGCGGCGCCGCGCAGGCCGCGCAGCGCCGAGACGTCGTCGAGGATCCAGAACGATCGGCCCATCGTGGACACCACGAGGTCGTCCTTGTGGACCAGCATGTCGGTGACCGGCGTCACCGGCAGGTTCTGCTGGAAGGGCTGCCACGCTGCGCCCGCGTCCATGGACACGTAGAGGCCCCACTCGGTGCCGAGGAAGAGCACGTTCGGGTCCTGCGGGTCCTCACGGACGACGCGCGTAGGGCAGTTGTCGGGCAGGCCGTTGGAGAGCCGCTGCCAGCTCGCGCCGTAGTCCGAGGTCTTGTAGACGTGCGGCGTGAAGTCGCCGAGCTGGTAGCGCAGCACGCAGGCATACGCCGTGCCGGCGTCGGCCCACGAGGGTTCGATCGTCTGCACGCGGCCGCCGCCGGGCATGTCCGGGGTGACGTCGGTCCAGCTCTGGCCGTCGTCGCGGGTGACGTAGATCGGGCCGTCGTTGGCGCCGGTCCAGATCACGCCCTTTTGCACCGGAGACTCGGCGATCTCGTAGAGCGTCGAGTAGTACTCCTCGCCGGTGATGTCGCGCGTGATCGGGTAGCCGCTGTCGACCT
>CAZTQF010000863.1:0-1539 GCA_964615255.1 uncultured candidatus Brocadiaceae bacterium
TGTTCCCGCCGACCTGGCGCTGGGACAGCGGGAACATCGCGACGTGCGTCGCGCGCAGCAGCTCCCACTCCTCGGCGTCGCGGTACTGCAGCAGCGCGCGCCCGAGCGGGTGACACTGGGCGCAAGCGCGCTTGAAGTCCTCCTCGTGGTGCTCTTCGCTCCAGTGAACCCTTCGCTCGCTCTCGTAGAGACCGCGCTCGGCTTCGGCGCGCGTGAGTCCGTGCGAGTTCGACAGGCTGCGCACCAGCGCCTTGGCGGTGGTGGGGGTCAGCTGCAGGCCGTGCAGGCGGCCCATCCGCTTGATGGTCTGCGCCCACCCCTCGGGCGACTTGCGCACATACGAGATGCGCGTCATGTGCTCCCGGTCGTCCCGGGTGTGGCACCGTCCGCAGAGGCTCTGCACCAAGACGTCGTCGACCGGGATGCCCGGCTTCTGGTTCTTGGTCTTGTCAGCTGGCGCCGCAGCCTCGGCCGAGCCCTGTCCGGGGCTGCGACCGCTGTCCTGCTGCGCGAGCGGCGCGCCGGCGAGCGCGACGCCGAGGGAAAGGGCAGCGAGCAGACGGAGCAGGAGGGCAGGGTTGCGCATGGGACCTGCCCGAAGCGTAGCCGTCGAGCGACGCAGCGTCAGGCGGCAGCTTGGCTGGAGACAGGGCTATTGCATCCACTCGGGAAACTGCGCGGCGAACCCGGGTTCGTCGGCCAACTCGCCGGGGGAGCCCTCGAAGCGCACGCGCCCCTGGTCGAGCCAGATCACCCGGTCCACCAGCGTGAGCGCCGGCCCTCGGTGGTCGACCACGACGAGCGCGCGGTCGCGGCTCGAGTCGGCGAGGTGCTCTGCGAGCATTTTGGCTGCCCGGCCGTCGAGCGACGCGAACGGCTCATCGAGCAGCAGCGCGTCACAGCTGCGCAGCAGCTCGCGCGCCAGCACCATCCGACGCGCTTCGCCGACGCTCCAATCGACCCCGTCCCGCAGCCTGCGACTCCACGGCGTGTCGAGCCCGAGCGGCAGCGACCGCACGCGCGCGCCGAGCCCGACGACGTCCAGGACCTGCCAGAGGTCGGCTTCCTCGATGGCTTCGTCGCTGCCCAGCAGCAAGTTCTCCCGCAGCGTCAGCTCGAACGCGGCGGCGTCCTGGAACAGCACGGCGACGCGCGCCTCAGGAGCTCGGCGCAGCGCGCCTTGGCTCGGCGGATAGAGCCCGGCGAGCAGCTTGATCAAGGTCGACTTCCCCGAGCCGTTCGCGCCGATCACCGCCACGCGGTCGCCGCGGCCGATCCGCAGCCGCAGCCCCTGCAGCGCCGGCCGATGCGCCTCGGGGTAGCGGAACGCGGCGTCCTCGAGCGCGAGGAGCTCGCCGCGATCCGCCGGCCGCGGCGCCGCCGCGTCCGGCCGCCGCGCCTCGAAGTCCACCAGCGGTCGCAGGAACAGGCGGTGCTCGTGGATCGCGGCGCTCGCTGCGAGCAGGTCGCGGACGGCGTTCTGTGTGCGCTGCGCTGCCTGCGCGTGCAGGACGAGGCCGCCGAGCGTCATCAAGCCGG
>CAZTQF010000864.1:0-1537 GCA_964615255.1 uncultured candidatus Brocadiaceae bacterium
CGGCGGCGAGCGCGGCTACCAGCCAGTTGTCGTCGACCTGCTGCGCTGGCTCGGCGCGTTCGAGCGCGACGAGGTCCCCGACGCGCTCGGGCGGTTCGCGCGGCTGCCGATCGCGAACACGCGGCAGGAGCTGGTCGGCGCCGTGCACAGCGTCGTCCACTGGGAGCGCGCATGAGGCGGGTCCGCAGGGTGCCGAAGCTGCCGCCGCGCGCGCCGGACGTCCACAAGGGAGACCTCGGCCGGGTCCTCGTCGTCGCCGGGAGCGGCGAGATGCTCGGCGCCGCCGTGCTCTGCGCGCGCGCCGCCGCGCGCTCTGGCGCTGGCCTCGTGCGCGTCTCGCTGCCGGCAGCCCTGGGATCGCTGCTCCCGCTCGCGGTTCCCGAGGCCACGACCTGCACCCGCAGCGCCGGCGCCGTGCGGCGTCACGCGGCCGAGGCCGACGCGGTCGTCGTGGGGCCCGGCCTCACCGCCGCGGCGTCGACGCGCGCGCTGGTGCGCTCGGTGCTCGCCGCGGCCGAGCGGCCGGTCGTGCTCGACGCCGACGCGCTCAACGTCTCGGCCCCCCTGGTCGAGCCGTTCGACGCGCAGGCCGCGGTCGTGCTCACGCCGCACCCCGGCGAAGCGGCGCGGCTGCTCGGCGCGTCGACGGCTGCAGTACAGGCAGATCGGGTCGGCGCGGTCGAGGCGCTGTGCCAGCGCAGCGGCGGCGTGGTGCTGCTCAAAGGCCCGCGCACCCTGGTCTGCGACGGCGCGCACCTCTACGAGAACGGCACCGGCAACCCCGGCATGGCGACCGGCGGCGCCGGCGACGTGCTCGCGGGCCTGCTGGGCGCGCTGCTGGCGCGCGGCCTCGGCGCGTTCGACGCTGCCTGCCTCGCGGCGCGCGTCCACGGCGCCGCCGGCGATCGGGTCGCGCGGACGCGCGGCGTCGAAGGGCTGATCGCTTCGGACCTGTGCGACGCCATCTCAAAGGAACTGCCATGAACCATCGCGCGCTCTGCTCTGTCTTCGCGGTCGCCTTCGGCGCGCTGGCCTCGGCGCAGGACGCCGTCGCCTACGACGAGGAGGCCGCCTGCGCCGCCCTCTGCCGCCAGGCGGACGCGGGAGAGCTCAGCGCGGCGCTCGCGCTCCGCGTCCTCGGCGGCGCGCGCGAAGCGGAGGCGCGCACCGTCGCGGCGATCGTCCGGCACGAGTGGCACGAGCTGCCGGACGAGCTCTTCGACGGCCTCGACCTGGACCCGGTCGCGGCGCGGCGGTTCCTCGACGAACTGGCCCTCGCGCCCAGGCCGGCGGCCCGCGCGTGGGTCCGCAGCCAGTCGCAGCCGCGCGCTGGCCGGAGCTACGACCACCGGCTGCTCGCGCTCGCGGCGCGGAGCGGACCGCTGCGCCTGGAGGATGCGCGGCTGCTGCTGGAGTCGCTGGAGCACGAGGCGCCCTCCGACGGCTTCTACCGGGCCTGCGCCGCCCTCGACGCCAAGCTCGCAGACGGCCTCGTGGGTCGGATCCACGGCCTGCTGCTGCAGGAGAAGGTCGAGGT
>CAZTQF010000865.1:0-1535 GCA_964615255.1 uncultured candidatus Brocadiaceae bacterium
ACGAGGGTCTGGACGGCCTTCTCGAGCTTGGGCTGCCGCTTGAGCGCCCGGTCGAGGTTGGCCTGACGCTCTTTCAGCGCCTGCTCGCCGTCCCGGCGATTCTGCTGCCACTTGGCCAGCTCATCCTGGGCCGCCTTCTTCTCCGTCGCGGTCTTCGCTGTGGCCAGCATCTGGTTGGCCTTCTGGATGCCGCGGTCCGCGCCGCCGATCCACTTGCCCTTGGCGTGGCCGACCAGCGCCCGGCACGTGCCGACCTCACCGAGCGCCTTCTGGGCGTCCTCCAGCGCGCGCTTGGCGGTCTTCTCGGCCTCGCGCGCCTTGGCGAAAGCCTTCTCCGAGGCCGCGCGGACCTTCGGGATCTTGCGCTGCAGCGCGGACCGCAGCGCCTGGAGCTGCGCCTCGTAGCGTGCCTCGCCAGGGCTCTGCGCCGGGGCCACGGAGACAGCGAGCGCGAGCGTCGCGAGCCGGGCGACCCGCAGCGAGTAGGGACTGGTGGAGTTCGTCATGAGGGGCGATCAGACGACGAAGCCGTCGTGACCGCATCCTAACGCTCAGCTGGCCGCAGCGGCGCAAAGACGCTTCCAGCCACGCAGCCGGATCGGCTCGATCAGGAGCATGTGCGGCACCGTAAGCGCCGCGAGCCCGACGAAGACGACGCGCAGCGCGCCCGCTTCGGACGTCGGCGCGGGGATCAGGGCAAACGCGAACGCCCCGGCGAGCCCTGTGGCCGCCGTCGGCAGCCAGGCTGCCCACATCATGGTCGAGGCGCTCGGCTCGTAGAGCTGACGGGTCCGGCCGACGTGTCGGCGCGCGTGGAGCAGGCAGAAGTAGACGCCGAAGCCGAGCAGCGGCGGGGCGACAGCGCAGAGGGCCGCCGTCGCCGCGACCTCGACCGCTGCGGTCCGGTGGCGCCGCGCGCAGGCAGCCGTCGCGGCGATCGAGGCGAACAGCAGCAGCGGCGCCGCTGCCGACAGCGCGGCAGCAAGCGACGTGGCGGCCGGCAGGGGCGCGAGCGCGGCGAACAGCTCCCCGAGCTCGTCGCGGTGCTGCAGCCCGGGCAAGCAAACCGGCGCGAGGCCGTGCACGAGCCGCAGCAGCGCCGGCGCGCCGCGGCCCAGGTCGCCGCTGAAGTGAAAGGCCGAGGCGGCCAGCAGCCCGACCAGACAGATCGCCGGCGCGGCCGACCAGGCGACGACCACGCCGGCCCCGACGAGCACATACGCCAGCAAGAACGCTGCCCACGCGCCGACTCCGCCGAGCCGGTACGAGTCGCGCGCGTGCAGCACGTCCAGCGAGCCGTGCGGCACACCGAGCAGCAGCACAGCCACGGTGATCGCCGAGAGCTCCACGCTCATCGGCAGTCGCGCCCCCAACGACGACGCGAGCGCCACGACGGCAGCGACCAAGACGTAGGCCGTCACCCCTCTCACGCCGACCCCCGGCACCGCGTGCGGAGGGCCGCGCAGACCGACTGGGCCAGAAACGGCGCAGGCGGCAGCGCCCGCACGACCCCGAGCGCGTCGGCGAGGCCGCTG
>CAZTQF010000866.1:0-1534 GCA_964615255.1 uncultured candidatus Brocadiaceae bacterium
CGCCCATCATCCGCGCCTGCGCGCCGCCCTTGGGGTCGGCAGCCGCCGTGCCCGGAGCGCCGAGCGGGTCGGGGTCCTCGAACAGGATGGTCGGGTTGCCGGCGACGATCCACTCCTGCAGGCGCGTCATCGGCTCCTGCTCGAGCGAGCTGCCCTGCGGGACCACGAGGCAGTCGAGGTCGTCGGGGTAGTCGCTGGCGGGGTCGACGTTCTCGATCGTGTACTGCTGCTCAAGCTCCTGCGCGATCGCCCAGCGGGGCTTCTGCGCGAACGTCTGCATGTCGAAGCCGCCGAACAGCTCGACGTCGGTCTTGAGGATGCCGACCTTGCGGCGCTCGGTGTTGGCGACCGTGCGGATGCTGCGCATCAGCTCGTACTCGAGCGGCACGGCGGGGCCGACGAACGGCGTCACGACCTCGTTGGTGCCGCACTGCACCGCGAAGCCGAGGTACATCTGGATCTCGGCCATGCCGCCGCCCGGCAGCTGCACCGGGACCTTCTGCGACCGGATGCCGAACTCGCTCTCGGCCTGACGGGCCTCCTTGGAGTAGGGCTCAGGGATCACCACCTGCTTCTCGACGGCCGCGCCGCCGATCGAGTCGAACTGGTCGAGCAGGTTGAGCAGCAGCTTCTTCTGCTGCACGAACGTCTCGGGCACTTCGTCGCTGACGTAGGCCGTGATGTAGACCGGCTTGTCGCGGTCGAGGTCAGCGAGCAGCGACTCGGTCTCGTCGCCGAGCGAGTGGATGCCCTCGACCGTCACGTCGACGCGGGGCAGCGACTGCACGCCGATGACCGTCGCCGCGAACGCCGCGACGGCGAGGCTGCCGAACCGCGCGCCGCTGTGCACGCCCATCAGCCCGTCCGACCAGCGCCGGCGGCCGAGCAGGGCGAGGCCCAGGTAGAAGAACGCGACCGTCAGGCCGACGAACAGCACCAGGCCGGAGAACGGCACCTCGCCGCCCGCGAACAGGCGGAATTGGCCGATCGGGCCGTTGCTCTCCCAGCTCAGGAAGCCGAGCCAGCCGGCGACCATGCCGAAGTAGACCGTGGCCGCGCAGAGCAGGATCGAGACAATCAGCGCCACGGTGCCGTTCTGGGTCAGCTGCGAGCCGACCATCGAGACCGCGACCAGCATCACGCCGAACAGCCAGTAGCCGACGTAGTTGGCGAACAGCTGCCCCATGTCCGGGTTGCCGAGCATCATCAGCGCGATCGGCAGGACCAGCGTGAACAGCAGCGAGACCGTGTAGACCGAGACCGCCGAGAGGAACTTGCCCAGCTGCAGGTCGAGGTCCGAGCCGGGCAGCGTGAACAGCAGCTCGTGCGTGCCGTTGGCGCGCTCGCTCGCCCAGATGTTCATCGTCGAGGCCGACACGAACACGATCGCCAGCAGCGGGAACCACGGGTCGTTGAGCGTGTCGAGGTTGGCGAGGTTGTTGGTGAAGAACGCCGCCGAGAACATCAGCGCCGCGCTGCAGAACAGCACGAACAGGATGATCACGGAGGCGATCTCTCCCAGGGCTTGCCTCAA
>CAZTQF010000867.1:0-1532 GCA_964615255.1 uncultured candidatus Brocadiaceae bacterium
GCGCTCTGGCGGAGGCCTGAAAGAAGGTCGGCTTGTGCCCCCTGCCAACGGCAGATCAGCGACCGAAGGCGCTCAGCAGTTCCTGGAGCCTTCGCAGCGCGCGCATGTGCAGCGAACGCACGGTGACCTCTTTGTCGTAGCCGAGGGCTGGCGCGATCTCGGCGAACGACCTGCCCTGGAACAGCCGCAGCTCGATCACACGCTTGTGCTTCTCGCTGAGCTGCTCGAGCGCCGCGTCGAGCGCACCGCGCAGCTCCTCGAACCTCACGAGCATGCTCTGTCGCGGGACGCGCTCGTCCGCGAACCGCTCCTTGCCGCCGCTGTCGTCCAGGTCTCCGAGGTGGCGATCGCGGCCGCCGCCGCGCTTCTGCGCGCGCGCGCGGCGCCAGGCGTCCTTGAGCTTGCGGTCTGCGATCGTCCGCACCCAGCCGCTGAACGACGCCCCCGGCGCCACCTCGAACTCGTCGATGTCGCGGAACACCTGCAGCATGACCTCCTGTTCGAGGTCTTCGCGGCTCTTGTCGGTCGGGAGGTTCTGTCCGTAGGCAGCCTCCGACACCCAGACCGCGATCTTCTGCTGCAGGTTCGACCACGAGAGCTCGCCGTCCTCCTCCTGCACGCGCCGGACGTGATGCAGCGTGCTCGAGAGCTCGTCTGCGTCCGGGACCTCGTCGTCGGGGGGCGTCGCGCTCATCGCGCCGACCATAACGTGCAGGCGTCCACCACGCACCGAC
Source organism: uncultured candidatus Brocadiaceae bacterium (assembly GCA_964615255.1). Classification (GTDB taxonomy): domain Bacteria; phylum Planctomycetota; class UBA1135; order UBA1135; family UBA2386. The sequence continues at coordinate 735 of CAZTQF010000867.1, forward strand.
GCAGGAATCGTAGATCGCGGCGAGCGCCGACGTCCGGTAGCTTCGGTCCCAAATGGTCGAACACGCACGCATCGGCATCGTCGACATGGGCTCCAACGCGATCCGGTTCCTGATCGCGGAGGCCAGCGGCACCGAACACCGCGTCGTGGAGTCCCATCGCCTGCCGGTGCGGCTCGGTCACGCGGTGTTCCAGACGGGACAGATCCCCGACGCGACCATCGCGGACGCCGTCGACGCGTTCCGTCGCTTCCGGACCAGCTGCGAGCGCCTCGGCGTGCAGGCGCAGCGCGCCATCGCGACCTCTGCGATGCGGGACGCGCGCAACCGCGAGCTGATCGTAGACCGAGTGCGCGAGGCGTCCGGCTTCGAGATCGATGTGATCTCCGGGACGCAGGAGGCCTACCTGCTCAAGCTCGGGGTCGAGTCGAAGCTGGACCTCCGGGAGGGACGCTCGGTGCTCGTCGACGTCGGCGGTGGGTCCGCCGAGGTCGTCGTGGTCGACGGCGACGCGGTCGCGAGCGCCAACTCCTACAGGCTCGGCGCGGTCCGGCTGCTCGAGCAGTTCCAGGACGCCGAGGGCCAGGCGTTCGTCGACCTGATCAGCGAGCACCTGCACGGCCTCGAGCACCGCATCGCCGAGAGCTTCGACGGCGCCGCGGTCGCGCGCTTCGTCGCCGTGGGCGGCAACATCGAGAGCCTCGCCGACCTCGTCGCGAAGCGCGTCGGGGAGCGGCAGGAAGAAGGCGTCGACGTGTGCCGCGTCGACGACCTGCGCGACGAGGTGCTGGCGCTGGCCGC
>CAZTQF010000868.1:0-1530 GCA_964615255.1 uncultured candidatus Brocadiaceae bacterium
GGACTCGAAGATCGAGACCCACCTCTACCGCGTGCCGCTCAAAGGCGGCCAGCCCGAACGGATCACCAAGGGCCGCGGCACGCACGACGTCCTGATGTCGCCCGACCACAGGTCGTTCGTGACCAAGTGGAGCGACGCCGAGACGCCGGGCTGCGTCTACCTGCGCGACCTCGAGGACAACGAGCTGCGCGCGATCGCCGAGTCCAAGCCGCAGATGATGCGACGCTTCGGCGTGCAGCTCCCCGAGTTCTTGAAGGTGCCGACGCGCGACGGCTTCGAGATGGAGGCGATGCTGATCAAGCCCGCGGACTTCGACGCGACGAAGCGCTATCCGGTCGTGCAGTTCACCTACTCCGGCCCGCACGCGCCGCGCGTGCGCGACCGCTGGGGCGGCAGGGACTTCCTCTGGCACAACCTGCTGGCGCAGAACGGCTACGTGGTGTTCTGCTGCGACAACCGGTCGGCGAGCGGCAAGGGCCGCAAGTTCGCCAAGGCGTGCTGGCGCAAGCTGGGCCAGAGCGAGCTGCAGGACCTGTCCGACGGCGTCGATTGGCTGGTCGGACAGGGCTACGCCGATCCAGGTCGGATCGCGATCTGGGGCTGGAGCTACGGCGGCTACCAGACCCTCTACAACCTGACCCACAGCAAGAAGTGGGCGGCGGGCGTCGCGGTCAATCCGGTCACGGACTGGCGGCTCTACGACACGATCTACACCGAGCGCTACGGCGGCCTGCCGTCGAACAACGCCGAAGGCTACGAGCTGGGCAGCGTCACCAACGCCGCCAAGGACCTGCACGGCGAGCTGATGCTGATCGCGGGCGCGATGGACGACAACGTGCACATGCAGAACAGCCTGCAGTTCCTGCACGCGATGCAGCAGGCGCAGAAGGACTGCGACTTCATGGTCTACCCGCGCGTCCGCCACGGCATCGGCGACCTGCAGATGCAGATCCACCTGTTCACGCGCTTTCTGCGCTTCCTCGGGGAGAACCTCTAGTTGGTCGAAGCCTTCGTCGGGTCGCTGTCGCGCTGGTTCGCCGGCGGCGACGAAGCAGAGGCGGCCCGCCTGCGCGCGGGCGTCGAGAAGTGGCGCGAGGACCTGCGCGGCAGCGTCGCCGAGAAGGTGGCCGAGCAGCTCGAGTGGGACGAACAGAGCCCGTGCGGCGAGCGGTTCGACCTTGGCGAGGTCGGCTTGGACGGGCTGCGCCTGTTCGCGTGCTACGCGGAGCGCAGCGACCTGGACTGGCCGGACACGGTGCCGCAGCCGCTCGAGCTCGACCGCGCTTGGCGACAGAGCGCTGATGCGCAGTTCGGCAAGTCGCTCTACGGCCAGCTGCTGGCCTGTGACCTGTGGCTGCCTGGGGAGTTCCCGGTGACCGTGCGGGCGCCGCGGCCCGATGGCGCCGCGGCGGAGATCGGGTCGCTGCCGGTGCTGTCCGATCAGCTGGCCTGGCTGAACCAGCGGACGTTCCAGGCCGAGCAGGGTGCGGTGGCTCGTTGGCGCGGCCAGCCGGCGCCCGCGGGCGGCGC
>CAZTQF010000869.1:0-1528 GCA_964615255.1 uncultured candidatus Brocadiaceae bacterium
TACTTGACGCGCTTGGAGACGAACGGCACGCCGACGAAGGGCAGCGGGACGTCAGCGCCCTCGACGTCCATCGACGTGAACATCATCGTCAGGACGTCGCCGCGCAGCGTCTGCTGGGTGGTGCTCTTGGCGGCGCGACCCGACGCGTCGCTGCCCCAGTGGCGGCAGCTCATCACGACCGCGCCGTCCTGCTCTTCGAGGCTGACCAGCTCGCCGTAGACGCACACGCCCTGCTGGTCGGTCCAGGTGAGGACGGCCGTGTCCCGCCCGGCGTCCCAACGCATCGTGCCCATGGAGGTCATGGTCTCGGCGCCGTCGGCCGAGATCTGGTAGCTCTTGCTCTCGACGACGCGGCCGCCGACGGCCAGCGCGTGCACCGTGCGATTGATCGTGCCGTCGGGCAGCTGCGACTCCCAGGTTCCGATCATGTCCATGCGCGCCAGCACCTTGGTCAGCGGGTTGATGCGTTGCTGCGTGTAGCCGAAGGCCTCGCCGTCGGTGAGCGGGTGATACTCGACACGCATCTGGTTCGGTCCCTTGCGGGTCATCGACCTGCGGAACTCGCGAGTCTCGCCCCGGCTCTGCTCGGTGTAGGCCCACTCGATGCGGCCTTGTTGCAGCGAAACCAACTTCGCGGTGCCGATATAGGGCTCGCCGCCGTCGTAACCGGAGGCCATCCGCACGATCACGCCGGTCTTGGCGTCGAGGCAGATCAAGGCGGTGCCGGTCGAGAGGATCTGGCCATCCTTCAGCGACATCGTGTAGTTGCTCACGATGGTCGTCCCGTCGGCAGCGACGCTCGAGGTCTCGTTGCCGGTGTAGGCCAAGCCCGCCTTGATGCCGGCGAAGGTGTCCGAGGTCACGCCGTTGAAGGTCCAGTCTCCGAGGAAGCCGGACATCGTGTAGTCGCGCACGAACGCCTCCCACTTCTGAGGTCCCGTGGGAGCGGTCGAGGATTGCGAGGTGACGGCCGCGGAGAGCAGCAACGCCGAGCAGAAGAGAGAACGCATATACACACTATCGCGCGACTGGCGCCTCGTTGTGCGGCCGGATCGCCGAAGAATCTGTGAAGAATCGCGACGCTGGGTGATGCGGCGACGCTCCACGGGCCGCCACTTAGCGCGGCCGGTGGCCCAGGTGGCGGTCGGCGAAGTCGAGGTAGTGCCGCCAGTCGACGAGCAGCAGGTCGTGCTTGCCGGAGCGGACGTGGTAGCCGATGCGACCGTGCGCCGGTTCGTCGACGCCCGGCATGGAGCGCGTGGGCAGCCCGTCCTGGCAGAGCAGTCGGTAGACCGGGTCCGCGCCGAGCACCGACAGGAACTCACCTGCGGGGTCGGCCCACGCGTCCTGTTTGGCGCTCGCCACGTAGACCGGTCGCGGCGCGCACAGCGCGATCAGCAGGTGCTGGTCGATGGGGAGGTCGGCCCGACCAAACTCGACGTCCAGATGCTTGATTGGCTGCGTATGACGGGCCTGCCCCACACCGTCGTGGCCACGAAGCATGACAAGGTCAAGTCGTCGAAACGTG
>CAZTQF010000870.1:0-1524 GCA_964615255.1 uncultured candidatus Brocadiaceae bacterium
CGAAGCGGCGCGAACTGCCACTCGCTGCCCCACCGGCCCGGGTTGTTGACCAGGATCATCGCCAGGATCGACGCGCCGCGCAGCGCGTCGAGCCCGACCCATCGAGCGCCGCTCGAATCGGTCACGACGTCGGCGCCTCGAGCGACGCGCGCACGCTGCCGTCGTGGGTGAACAGCAGCGTGCGGGCGACGTGCGGCTCGACCTGCTTGAGCCGAGCCACGATCGCGCACTTGACCTCGCCGTCGGCGGCCTCGAGCAGCGCCCGGGCCTCCTCGAGGCCGCAGCCGCAGGCGTCGGCGACGATCCGCACGCTGCGCGCGCGCAGCTTCTGGTTGGTCGCCTGCAGGTCGACCATCAGGTTGCCGTAGACTTTGTTGAGCCGCACGAACGCGCCGGTGCTCAGCATGTTGAGCACCATCTTGGTCGCGGTGCCCGCCTTGAGCCGCGTGCTCCCGGTCAGCGCCTCGGGCCCGGTGTCGACTTCGGGCGCGTGCTGCCCGTGAGCACCTCCGCGCCGGTCGCGACCTCGATCGCGTGGTCACAGTCCTGGCCCGCGGCAGAGCCGGGGTTCATCGTCACCGCGACGCGCAGCGCGCCGACGGCGCCGGCCCGCGCCAGCGCGCCCAGCACGTAGGGGGTCCGGCCGCTGGCGGCCACGCCGACCACCACGTCGCGCGCGGCGAGCCCGAGCGCGTCGAGGTCGAGGGCGGCGAGCTCGGGGTCGTCCTCGGCGCCTTCGACCGCCTTCACGAAGGCGCGCTCGCCGCCAGCGATCAGGCCCAGGACCTGCGCTGGGTCAGCGGAGAACGTCGGCGGGCACTCGACCGCGTCGAGCACGCCGAGCCGGCCGGAGGTCCCTGCGCCGACGTAGACCAGGCGGCCGCCCTTGTGCATGCGCGCCGCGATCGCGTCGACGGCCGCTGCGATCCGCGGCAGCTGCGCCTCGACGGCGACGGCGACGCGGCGGTCCTCCTCGTTCATGGCCGTCACGAGCTCGAGCGTGGACAGGGCGTCGAGGTCCTGGCTGCGCGGGTTGCGGGCCTCGGTGCTCAGCTGCGTGAGGTCGACGTCGCTCATGGCGGGATGATCCAACAAGCAGCGCCGACGCGCCACGGTTCGCGTGACCGCCTCTAGCGGCGACGGTAAGGTCCCCTCGATGCCGGTCGCCACGCTGGACCTCGTGCTGCTCGTGCTCTACGTCGCGGGCACCGTCGCGTTCGGCCTGTGGATGGGCCGCGGCCAGAAGTCGGCGCAGGACTACCTGCTCGGCGGCCGCGACCTGCCGTGGGGTGCGCTGCTGCTGTCGATCGTCGCGACCGAGACCAGCACGGTGACGTTCTTGAGCGTGCCGGGGATCGCCTTCGGCGGCGGGCTGGGCCCGGGTGACCTGCGCTTCTTGCAGCTGCCGCTCGGCTACCTGGTCGGCCGGATCGCGGCGGCGACGCTCTTGGTGCCGCTCTACTTCCAGGGTCGGCTGTTCACGGCCTACGACGTCCTGCGCGACCGCAGCGGGCCGCAGGTGCG
>CAZTQF010000871.1:0-1522 GCA_964615255.1 uncultured candidatus Brocadiaceae bacterium
CGCGACCGGCATCGACGCCGCCTCGGTGCAGGCTGCGCCGCCGCGCCCGACCCGAGAAGGCCGGCGAGCGTCGCCGACCACAGCCGCAGCCGTGTGTGCATGACGGGAGCCTACGGCGGCGCGCCGTGAGGGCCCAACGCACAACCGACGAAGAGGGCTACTTGTCGCCGCGCTGCCGCGCACGCCACAGCGCCAGCAGCTCCCGCTCCCGCTCCGGCTTCGGGCCCGCGCGCCAAGGCTTGTCGCCGCGCTCGGTCTTCGCCCACGCGAGCGTGTCGCGGATGGTGTCCGCGACCGGACGGAAGGTCAGGCCGGCGTCCATCGCCTTGTGGTTGCGCACCATCCGGCGCCCCTCTTCGGGGATCCACAGCGGCATCTCGGTGTACGCGCGCACCTTCTGCTCCTGCAAGAAGTCCTCACCGACCCAGGTGAGCTGCGCGTCGCTGCTGGTCGCGCACTTGCACGCGCCGAGCACTTCGCCGAGCGAGGTCCTCCCGGCAAAACCGACGGCGTTGAAGACGCCCGTTACGTTCTGCTCGACGCAGCGGAGCATCCAGCCGGCGAGGTCGCGCACGTCGACGAACTGCGAGTGTCCGTCGGGGTCCCCCGGGCACAGCACCTCGCCGCCGCGATCGACCCGCCACGGCCAGTAGGTGAAGCGGTCGCTGCGATCCATGGGCCCGACGATGAGCCCCGGGCGCAGATTCGAGACCCGGCCGGGCATCTCTGCCTCGGCGGCCTGCTCGCAGAGCGCCTTCATCGCGCCGTAGTGTCGGTAGGCCTGACGGATGGTCCGGACCTCGTCGACGACCTCCTGGGAGACCTTGGCCGTGTCCGCGTCCTCGTCGACCTGCATCGGCCGCTGGTTGAAGTTGCCGTAGACCGAGATCGTGCTGATGAACTGGTAGTGGCCCACCCGGTCCTTGAGGAGCGAGGCCGCCTGCCGCACGTGGGCGGGCACGTAGCCGGAGGTGTCGATCACCGCGTCCCACTCGCGCCCCTCGAGCGCGCCCAGCTCCTGCTTGTCGCGGTCGCCGCGGAGCTGCTCGAGCCCCCGGAACATCTCGGGGTTGGTCTTGCCGCGGTTGAAGAGCGTCACTTCATGGCCGTTGGCCATCGCCGCGCGGACGAAGTGCGGCCCCAAGAACGCGGTCCCCCCGAGCACGAGGAGCTTGAGCGGCTTGGCGGCGCGCGGCGGCGCCGCGGCGCGAGCGCCGAGCGCCAGCGAGGCGGATGCAGAGACCGCGGCGGCCGCGGTCAGAAACGTCCGGCGGGTCGTCGTCATCGGCGCATGCTAGCGCTGGCGCACCCGCCGCGTCCGCCCCAAGATCCCGCTGCGATGACAGACCCCGAATACGTGCTCGGCACCGGCGCCGACGAGCTGGCGCGCCTCGCGCTCCAGAACCGGCTCTGGTCCGACGCCGCCGTCGCCGCGGGGCGGCGCGCGGGGCTGCAGCTGGGCCAGCGCGCGCTCGACGTCGGCTGCGGCCCGGGCTACGCGTCGTTCGACCTCGCCAACCTC
>CAZTQF010000872.1:0-1520 GCA_964615255.1 uncultured candidatus Brocadiaceae bacterium
TCCAGAACTTCGATCGCACCATCTCGACGATCCCGACGATCCAGCTGGTCGACCGGCCGTTCAAGAACTGGCGCAACATGAGCGACGGACCTGGCCGACGGATCAAGCGGGCGGTGTTCCTCGATAGCGCGTCGGTGCGCTTCCTGACCAGAGAAGAGGTCGACCGGTTCGGCAAGGTCGCGCTCTTGCGGGACTACATCGACGGCAAGAAGCGCAAGCTGTCGGAGACCAACCGGGACACGCTGGCGTCGACGCCGCCGCTCGACGTGCGTCGCCTGACCAACCTCGGCACGTTCCGCGCCTACGTGCTGCAGTGGCTGCGCCGACACCCGCAGATCCACCAGGAGCTGACGCTGCTGGTGCGGCAGCTGCCGCCCGGGCCGCAGGGGCTGCCGCTCGAGATCTACGCGTTCACCAAGACCACGGCCTGGGGCGACTACGAGGACATCCAGGCCGACCTGTTCGACTTCCTGCTGGCCGCCGTGCACGAGTTCGACCTGCGGCTCTTCCAGGGGCCGACCGGCGAGGACCTGCGCGCGATCTCGGCCGGAGGCCCGGCGGGTGGCTGAGTGCGACGGGGGCGAGGTGTTCGGCCAGGACTACCTCGACTTCTACGCGGCCGAGCTGCACGCAGGCGTCAGCGACGAGGAGGCCGAGCTGATCGCCCTGCTCACGCAGCTAGAGGCCGGCCAGCGGGTCCTCGACCTGCCGTGCGGGCACGGCCGCATCGCCGAGCGGCTCGCGGCGCGCGGCGCCGAGGTCACCGGCGTCGACCGGTGCGCGCGGTTCCTCGAGCACGCGCGCGCTGCCGCTGCGCGACGCGGCGTGCAGGTCGACTACCGCGAGGGGGACTGGCGCGCGCTGCCGTTCACGGCCGAGTTCGACGTGGTCGTCTCATGGTTCACGTCGTTCGGCTACGGCGACGGCGACGGCGAGGACGACGATGCGCTGCAGCAACTGCTGCGCGCGATGCACCGCGCCCTGAAGCCAGGCGGAGCGCTGCTCGTCGAGACGCTCAACCTGCACGAGCCGGGCCTCACCGATCACGAGTCGTCGACCACCAAGGAGCTCGACGACGACCGCGGCCGACACTTCCTGATCGATCGCAGCCGGTTCGACCCCAACACCGGCAGGCTGCACGTGCGGCGATTCGTAGCTCGCAGCGGCCAGGAGACCCGCGCGTGTGACTACGCCCTGCGGCTGTTCTCCGCGACCGAGCTGGCCGCGTGGCTGCGAGCAGCCGGCTTCGACGACGTGCAGACGTTCGGCGCCGAGGGCGAGGTGTTCCGGATGGACAGCGGCCGCATGGTGACCGTCGCCCGGCGCCGCTGAGGGCTAGGCGTCGCCGCCGTCTTCGCCGTCCAGGACCACCCCGTCCCCGAACCAGTCCGGCTGGCGGTCCGCGACGTTCGCGACCACCGGCACCCCGTCCTTGATCGTCATCGCGACCGGATTGCTGCCGAAGGCGTAGCCGAGCGCCTCGTAGCTCGGCAGATCGAGCACGCACAGGTCGGCGCGCT
>CAZTQF010000873.1:0-1517 GCA_964615255.1 uncultured candidatus Brocadiaceae bacterium
GGTAGTTCGGGGTCGAGTAGCGGTAGGCCTCACACGCGTAGTTGACGTTGAGGAGGTTGCCACGCGACAGGGAGTCGTCCGCGCCCGCGCCGAAGGTCGGGTTGTAGATCGTCTCGCTGTTCTCGAACGTCTCGCAGCCGCGCAGCTCGACGACCACGCCGGTGCCCGCGGGCTGGCGGGTCTGGGGCGGGTCGACCTGGACGAGCACGTCCGACATGCGCAGGTTCGGGTTGACCGCAGCCCAGTCGGGGTAGCCGGCGACCGGGACGGGCTGCTGGTTCGGGTCGACCAGCTCGGCGCGCTGCGGCTGCAGCGTGTCGAAGAAGCCGAACGTCACCGTCGAGACGCGCCGCACGAAGTCGGCGCGCGCCCAGTAGAGCATGCCGTCGCCAGGAGGCGCCTGGAACAGGCCGGTCGTCGCGTCGCCGAGCGCCGGGTCCTTGACGATGTTGACCGCGTTCGCCTGCAGCGCGTTGGCCGGGTCGACGAGGATCTCGTTGCCCGTGATCAGGTCGAAGCCGCCCGAGGCGTGCACGCGGACGCGCGGCCACGGCGGGTAGCCGCCCGGGCAGCCGCTCGGGAAGGTGTCGTAGTAGCCGCCGATGGAGTTGCCGACGCTGGGCGGGCCGAGCATCGCGACCTGGAAGCCGTTGGTCGCCGACGCGAGCCCGTTGGCCGGGTCGTCCGGGAACATCTTCATGTCGACCAGCAGCGGCAGCGCGATCGGGTCGTGGTCCCGCTGGTTCAGACCGTCGAAGTCCTCGGGGTCCATGACCCACGTGCCCGAGCCGAACTGCGCGAACTCGGCGTCCGGGACGCTGGTGATCCACGGCGAGTCGATGTTCGCCGTGACGTCGTCACTCGGCGCCTGGCCGTTGGGGTTCTGCGCGCCGCCGAGGCCGATGACGTTGCCCCCGCCGTCGACGGTCACGAGGCGCGAGTCGCGCCAGGTGTAGCTCCGGTCGAAGCGCGGGAACGGCACGTAGGCGACGCCGAATTCGTCGCGACGCACCTCGTTGGGGTTGATCGTGTAGATCCGGTCCTCGAACACCGGGACCATCTCGGAGCCTTCGAGCACGTTGTCTGCGAAGACGTTGGACAGGCCCGAGTTCATCGAGCGGCCGTCGAGGATGCAGACAAAGGCCGGCGGGTCCCCGTCGTCGAGGGTGCCGAACCAGTTCTCGTCCCCGCGCTTGCGAGCGCGGCCGAGCGACATGGTGAAGCGGTCAAACTCGTCGTAGAGGACCGTCTGGTCGTTGAACGGACTCCAATAGAGCTGCTCGATGTCGAGGCCGAAGTCGGACGGCTGCGTGTAGCTCAGCGAGAAGTCGTCCTCGAGGTAGCGCATCTGCATGCGCGAACCCTGGGGCTTCATCGGCTCGATGACCTTGCCAGACGGCTGCGGCAGGATGCCGGCGTACTCGTAGACCTGCGGCACGAGCTGGGCGGGCACTTCGTCGCTCATCCTCGGCTCCCAGTAGAGCAGCCCCGGGTGCGGCGCGCCTTGGGTGTCGACG
>CAZTQF010000874.1:0-1516 GCA_964615255.1 uncultured candidatus Brocadiaceae bacterium
GGGTGCCGTAGAGGATCCAGCCGAACAAAGCCGCGACCAGCAGCGCGACGCGCTGGAGGCCCGACGCCATCGTCGACGCCGCGCGCACGCGGGACTCCTCGGAGAGCGCCTGGAAGCGCGCTCTCTGCGGCATGTTGAGCAACGGCGAGTTGCGCCGCGCGAGGCCGACGAGCCAGCGCGGCAACCCCAACCCCATCAGCGCGACCATGCCGGTCGCGAGCGTCGGCAGCAGGAACCACGAGGCGAACCCGGGCGCCGCCCACGCGTCGGGGCAGCCGCCGAAGTCGAAGTGGGTCGGGATCTGCTCCGGCAGGTCGGGCCAGGCGGTCGCGGCGAGCGTCCACAGCGCCGCGACCGAGAGCAGCAGCAGCGACGACATGCTCAGAAGGAGGCCTGACCCGGGACGCGCGGATACGGGATCGCGTCGCGGATGTTCGAGAGCCCCATCATGTAGACGATCAGCCGCTCGAACCCGAGGCCGAAGCCGGCGTGCGGCACGGTGCCGTAGCGGCGCAGGTCGCGGTACCACCAGTAGTGATCCCGATCGAGGTCCATCGCGGCCATGCGCTGATCGAGCACGTCGAGGCGCTCCTCGCGCTGGCTGCCGCCGATGATCTCGCCGATGCCCGGCGCCAGCACGTCCATCGCGGCAACCGTCTTCTGGTCGTCGTTCATCCGCATGTAGAACGCCTTGATCTCCTTTGGGTAGTTCATCACCACCACCGGACGACCGACGTGCTCTTCGCAGAGGAAGCGCTCGTGCTCGGTCTGCAGATCGATGCCCCACTCCGGCGCGTAGTCGAACTTCTTGCCGCTCTGCTGCAGCACGTCGATCGCCTTGGAGTAGTCCATGCGCTCGAAGGACGCCCGCTCGAACTTCTCGAGGCGCTCGATGACGCCGCTCTGCACGCGCTGCTCGCAGAACTCGAGGTCGTCGCTGCGCACCTCGAGCACGTAGCGGAAGACGTGCTTCAAGAACGCCTCGGCGAGGTCGGCGTCGTCGTTGAGGTCGGCGAACGCGATCTCCGGCTCCACCATCCAGAACTCGGCGAGGTGCCGCGTCGTGTTGCTGTTCTCAGCGCGGAACGTCGGCCCGAACGTGTAGACCTTGGACAAGGCGAGGCAGTAGGCCTCGACGTTGAGCTGGCCCGAGACCGTCAGAAACGCCTCGCGGCCGAAGAAGTCCTGGCCGAAGTCGACGCCGCCCTGCTCGGTCCTCGGCAGGTTCGAGATGTCCAGCGTGCTGACGCGGAACATGTCGCCGGCCCCTTCGGCGTCGCTCGCGGTCACGATCGGCGTGTTGACCCAGAAGAAGCCGTGCTGCGTAAAGAAGTCGTGGATCGCGAACGCCGCGGCGTGGCGGATCCGCGCCACCGCGCCGAAGGTGTTGGTGCGCGGCCGCAGGTGCGCCTGCTCACGCAGGAACTCGAGGCTGTGCTGCTTGGGCTGGATTGGATAGGTCTCGGGGTCGTCGACGAGACCGACGACCTCCACGGACGAAGCCTGCAGCTCGACC
>CAZTQF010000875.1:0-1512 GCA_964615255.1 uncultured candidatus Brocadiaceae bacterium
CCACGAGTTCGCGATGGGCCTGCAGACCGACGCGGACGGCAACTTCTACTACGCCAAGTCGGCGCGCCACGCCAAGACCGCGCTGGTGCCGCACCACGGCACGCTGCTCAAGGTCAGCAAGGACGGCTCCGAGACCACGATCGTCGCCAACGGCTTCCGCGCCGCCAACGGCGTCTGCGTCAACGGTGACGGCTCGTTCTACGTGACCGACCAGGAGGGCCACTGGACGCCGAAGAACCGCATCAACCGGGTCGTGCCCGGCGGCTTCTACGGGAACATGATGGGCTACCACGACCGCGAGTCGGAAGCCGACGAGGACATGGAGCAGCCGCTGTGCTGGATCACCAACGCCTTCGACCGCTCGCCCGCCGAGCTCGTGCGCGTGCAGGGCGACCGCTGGGGTCTGCCCGCAGGTGCGTTGCTCGAGATCAGCTACGGGATGGGCAAGGCCTACCTCGTGTTCGAGGACGAGGTCTCAGGCGCGCACCAGGGCGGCATGGTCGCGCTGCCGATCGGGCCGTTCGCCACCGGCGTGATGCGCGGCCGCTTCCACCCCGGCGACGGCCAGCTCTACTGCTGCGGTCTCTACGGCTGGTCCGGCGCGCGCACGCGGCCCGGCGGCTTCTACCGCGTCCGCTACCGCGGCGGAGCGGTGGAGATGCCCGTCGGGATGCGCACGCAGCCCGACGGCCTGGAGCTGACGTTCGGCGCGCCGCTCGACCCCGAGACGGCCAACGACCCGGAGAGCTACGGCGTCGAGACCTGGTCGCTGCGCCGCAGCAAGAACTACGGCAGCCGCCACTTGGACGAGAAGGCGCTCGACGTGACGTCGGCGACGCTCCAGCCGGACGGCAAGACCGTGCGGCTCGTCGTCGAGGGCCTGCAGCCGACGATGGGCATGGCGATCAACGTCGACGTCGACACGGCAGCGGGCGCGCCGCTGCGCGCCCTGATCCACGGCACGATCCACCGGATGCCCAAGGCGCAACGATGAAGCACACGCTCTCCTTTTTGTTCTCTGCACTCGTCCTGCTCACGAGCGCGTCTTCCCAGAGCGAAGACGACAAGACGGTGCGCGTCTTCGTCTTCGCGGGCCAGTCCAACATGGTCGGCGCGGACTCGAAGGTCGCCGACATCGAGCGCTTCCCGCCGTTCCGCGGGCTGGGGGAGCCGCAGCCCGACGTGCGCTTCTGGCACTGCATCGGCCGCGAGAACAAGACGACCTCGGACGGCTGGACCTCGCTGCAACCGGTACAAGGCATGGTCGGGCCCGAGCTGAGCTTCGCGCGCAAGGTCAAGGCCAACACCTCGGCGCCGATCGCGATCATCAAGATCGCGGCGGGGGGGACGACGCTCGGCGCGGACTGGAACCCCGAAGAGCCGCAGGGCTTCCAGCTCTACCCGCTGGCGCTCGACCACGTGCAGCGCGCGCTGAAGGCGCTCGACGAGCAGCGCGTACGCTGGCGGCTCGAGGGCTTCATGTGGCACCAGGGCGAGAACGACATGTTCAAC
>CAZTQF010000876.1:0-1511 GCA_964615255.1 uncultured candidatus Brocadiaceae bacterium
CGATCTCTCCGGACGGCCTGCACGCGTGGGTCCCGAGCAAGAAGGACAACGTGCAGCGCGGCGTCTACCGCGACGGTCTCCCGCTCACCTTCGAGAGCACGGTGCGGACCATCCTCTCCCAGCTCGACCTGGCGACCGGCCAGGAGGTGCTCGGGGGGCGCGTCGACTTCAACGACCGCGACATGGCCTTCGCGACCGCGTCCAGCCCGCTGGGCGACTACCTGTTCACGGCGCTGCAGGGGAGCAACGCGATCGACGTGCGAGACGCCTACACGGGCGACCTGGTGGCCGGAGTCGAGGGCGCCGGCCGCGCGCCGCAGGGGCTGGTGGTGTCGCCGGACGGCAGCCGGCTGTTCGTGCACGGCTTCCTGTCGCGTTCGATCCGGGTCTACGACGTCGCGGGCGTGACGGGGTCCACCACGTTCGCGTTCCAGCTGCTCGCGGACGTCGCCACGGTCCAGAGCGAGCGGCTCGCGGCGCAGGTGCTGCTCGGCAAGCAGGTCTTCTACGACGCGACGGACCCGCGGATGAACGAGGACGGCTACATCAGCTGCGCCAGCTGCCACCTCGACGGCGGTCACGACGGCCGCACCTGGGACTTCACCGACCGCGGCGAGGGCCTGCGCAACACGACGACGCTGATCGGTCGCCGCGGCCTCGGCCACGGCAACGTGCACTGGACGGGCAACTTCGACGAGATCCAGGACTTCGAGCACGACATCCGCGGCGGGTTCGGCGGGGACGGGTTCCTCACCCAGGCGCAGTGGCAGTCGGGGACGGTCAGCGATCCGCTCGGTCAGCCCAAGGCCGGCCTCAGCGTCGAGCTGGACGCGCTCGCTGCCTACGTGCGCTCGTTGGCCGACTTCGGCGTCAGTCCGCACCGCGCCCCGGACGGCTCGCTGCCGCCTTCGGCGACCCGGGGCAAGGCGCTGTTCGACGCGATCGGCTGCGCGTCGTGTCACTCCGGCCCCGCGTTCACCGACAGCGCCTTCGGGGTGCTGCACGACGTCGGCACGCTCCGACCCAGCTCCGGGATGGCCAGCGGCGGCGCGCTCACCGGCCTCGATACGCCGTCGCTGCGCGGCCTCTGGGCCACCGCCCCGTACCTTCACGACGGCGCGGCGGCGACCCTCGGGGACGTCATCGGCGCGCTCAACCCAGCCGGGCTGCACGGACCGACCCCGTCGCTGACGCCGTCCGAGCGGCAGGACCTCGTCTCCTACCTGCTGTGCATCGACGACCTCGAGGGTGGTTGTCGGCTGCCTGGCACCGGCGAGGACCTGGAGCTGCGCACCGGCGTCGGGACGGCACCGAGCCTCGCGTGCCTCGCAGAGGCCGCCGGCGGGCAGGTCGTGCGGCACGTGCTCGCCTCGGCTACGGGGGCGTTCCTGGGCGACATGGCGGCGCTGCTGCTGCAGGTCTACGACCCGACCGCGCCGCCGACGCCGGCGTTGGCGGGTTTTCAGCTAGGGCAGGTCGACGCCGCGGTCTACGTCTCGGCGCTCCAGGCG
>CAZTQF010000877.1:0-1507 GCA_964615255.1 uncultured candidatus Brocadiaceae bacterium
CGACCATCCGTCGAGAGCTCCGCGCAGTCGCGGTGCTCTACGTCGTGCTGGCGGTGCTGCCGTGGCTCGCGGGCGCTGCGTTCGCGCCGTAGCCGCGCCGGCGCGCCGGCCGCTCAGGGCACGAGCTCGACGAACTCCTGCGGGAGCGGCGCCTCGATGGTCACGTCGCGACCCCGCTTGGGGTGGAAGAACGTCAGCGAAGACGAGTGCAGCGCGTGCCGGTCCAGGACCAGCGCCTCGCGCCCCTCTTCGTCGAGCTCCCCCGCGATGCCGCGCAGGAACAGCTGCTCGTCAGGACCGTAGAGCTTGTCACCGACCAGCGGGCACCCGATCGCGGCCATGTGGACGCGGATCTGGTGCGTCCGGCCGGTCTCCGGCCGGAGCTCTACGAGGCTGTAGCGGCTGTTGCTGCGCAGCTCGCGGTAGTGGGTCACCGCGGACTGGCCGCTGCCCGGCTCGCAGGTCGTCAGCTTGAGCCGCACCGCCGAGGACTTGTCCGGCAAGATCCCGCGCTCGATGACGCCTTCGGGGCGCTGCGGGCGACCGTGGACCACGGCGACGTAGCGCTTCTGCACGAGCCGGTCCTCGAACTGCTTGCGCACCTGATGGTGGAAATGCTCGTCGAGGCCGACGGCGACCACGCCTGAGGTCTCGAGGTCGATCCGGTGCAGCAAGCGCGGAACCACGTCGTAGGCAGGCTCCTCGGGCCTCCGGTAGCGGCGGTGCAGTTCGTGGATCAGCGTGCCGTGCAGGTGGCGGCCGGACGGGTGCACGGCCATACCCGGCGGCTTGTCGACCGCGATCATGCACTCGTCCTCGAACAGGATCGGCAGGTCGAAGGCAGCGTCCGGGTGGGGCTGCGCGACCGGCTCCTGCGGGACGTCGACCTCGATGGTGTCCCCGGCGCGGACCTTGCGCGACGGCGGGACGACCCGGCCCTGGAGCCGCACCATGCCGTCGTCGATCATCCGCACGATGCTCGACCGGGAGCGCCACGTCAGCACGGCAGCGAGCGCGAGGTCGAGGCGCTGCCCGGCGGTGCGCGCGTCCACGAGCACGCGAACGCGCTCGAGCGGCTTGCTCAGGTCACGCGGACCTTCGCCTGGATAGCGCGGGAGGGACACAGGCCGGACGTGCGGCCGTGGCGGGGACGACTAGGACTCCGACGAGCCGCTCGGCGCGGCAGCCGGCGTCGCGCCCGCGGCGGCCGCCGTGTTGGCGGCGGCCTCGCTCGCGGCCTTGGTGTCGAGCGTGGTGTCGGCGGTCAACGGATCGAAGTCCGGCTGGTTGTCGCGGCGCTCCTTGCCCTTGCCTCCGCGCGTGCGGCGCTTCTTGCTGCGGCCGCCCGAGATGCCCTGGCGCTTGCGCTCGGCCATCATGATGTTGCGCTCACGCTCCCGGCCCTCGCGGCGACGCTTGTCACTCGACTTCTCGTGATACGCGTGCTTCTTGGCGAGACGGAAGATGCCGGCGTAATTGCACTGGCGCTTGAAGCGACGCAGCGCAG
>CAZTQF010000878.1:0-1506 GCA_964615255.1 uncultured candidatus Brocadiaceae bacterium
CGCGACGCGCGTCGGCGGGATCCCGCAGATCCTGGGCGCCGCACCGCCGGCGGCGCGCGGCGCGATGGTCGCGCCGGGCGACGTCGAGGCGTTCGCGGCTGCGCTGGGCGCCGTGTTCGCGGCCGACCGCGACGCCGGCGAGGTCCGGCGCTACGCCGAACGCTTCGGCTGGCAGGAGCCGGTCGAGGACCTGGTCGACACCTTCCGCGCCGCGGCGCTCCAGGAGGTCCGGTGACCGAGCCCCGTCGCGTCCTCTATCACCACCGCATCCGCGCCGACGACGGTCAGGCTGTGCACGTCCGTGAGCTGATCGGAGCGCTGCGGGCGCGTGGGCACGTCGTCGACGAGTGCGCGCTGGTCCCCAAGACGACGGCGGGGCAGCCGGTCGCCCGGGCGCCGGCTCAGCGAGGCGGACGCTTCTGGCGCTCGCTGAGCCTGCCGCGGGCCGCGGTCGAGGTGGCCGAGGTCGTCTACAACAACAAGGGCCGGGCGATGCTCAGGGCGCAGGCGCGCGCGGCGCACCCGGACTTCGTCTACGAACGCCACGCGCTGCACCTGCGCGCCGGCCTGGACGTCGCGCGCGAGCTCCGCGTGCCGCTGCTGCTGGAGGTCAACTCGCCGATGACCGTCGAGATGGCGCGGCTCGAGCTGTTGCGCATGCCGCGGCGCGCGCGCCGGACCGAGCGGCTGGTGCTGTCCCAGGCCGACGCCGTGCTCGCGGTGACGCAGGTGCTCGCGGACATGCTGGTCGACCTCGGCGCGCCGCGGGAGCGCGTGCACGTCATCGGCAACGGCGCCGCCCCCGAGCGCTACGGCGACGCGGCGCGCGAGGCGGCCCGACGGCTCCGCGCCGGCTGGGAGCTCGGGCCGGACGCGTTCATGCTCGGGTTCGTCGGCTACATGCGGCCGTGGCACCGGCTGGACCTGGTGCTCGACGTCATGAGCCGGCCCGGCTTCGAGGCCCTCGAGCTGGCGCTGATGGGCGAAGGCCCCGCGCTGGCGCCGCTGCTCGAGGAGGCGCGCGCCCGCGGCCTCGCGTCGCGCGTGCGCGCGCTCGGCGTCGTCTCGCCAGCGGAGCTGCCGGCGCACGTCATGGCCTGCGACGGCGCCTTGATCCCGGCGATCAACGACTACGCGTCGCCGCTGAAGCTGTTCGACTCGCTCTGCGCGGGCGTCGTCACGCTGGCACCGGACCAGCCCAACCTGCGCGAGAACGTCCAGGACGGCGACAACGGGCTCCTGTTCCAGGCAGGCGACGTCGACGACCTCGCGGCGCGGCTGCGCACCGTCGTCGGCGACCGGGAGTCTGCCGCGCGCATCGGCGCGGCGGGCCGCCAGCGCCTCCTGGACGCGCGGTGGACCTGGGCCGGCAACGCGGACCGCGTCGTCGAGGTCTTCGAGGACCTGCGCGGAGGGCGCGCCTGATGGGGCCGCTTTGGGCCGTCTTCCTGCCGCTCGCGGTGGGCTACGCGACGACGCTCACGTGGTGCGTCGAGCGGTGGAACG
>CAZTQF010000879.1:0-1506 GCA_964615255.1 uncultured candidatus Brocadiaceae bacterium
CACCTGGGCGGAGGTCGCCCAGGTCGCCGAGCAGTGCAGCCCGCAGGTCGCGGCGATGCTCCAGCTGCAGGCGCTGACGTCGATGCGGCCCGGCGAGGTCGTCAGCATGCGATGGTCCGACATCGACCGGTCGCAGCCCAGCCACGACGGCTGGGTCTACCGTGTGCGCAACGGCAAGACCTCGCACCACGGCACCGAGACCACCTACCTGCTCAAGGACCAGGCCCAGGCGATCCTCGCCGGGTTCCCCGCGACGCCGAACGCCCACATCTTCTCGCCCCGCACGGCGATGGAAGAGCGCCGGCTGGCGCTGCGCGCCGCACGCACGTCGAAGGTGACGAAACAGACCGAGCAACGGGATCGCGGACGGCGTCGCACCTACGCCGACTGCTGGGGCCTGAACGAGTACCGCCGCGCGGTCCAGCGCGCCTGCACCAAAGCCGGCGTCGCGCCGTTCACGCCCCACGAAGTCCGCCACGGCGCGATCACGCACGTCGCCAGGACCGCGGGACTGCTCGCCGCTCAACGCGGCGCGAACCACACCAGCAGCCAGACGACGGCCCGCTACCTGCACACGTCCGAAGCCGACGCCGCGAGCGCGGCCGCGGCCCTTCAAGAGAGGGCAGCAACCGGATAGACCCGCCCCACAGGAGGAACGGCGGCGGCGACGGCCGGCGCCGGGCCCGCGGCGGCTTGCGCGGGCTCCTCCTGTCTTTCTCAGCAAGCCCCGGGACGAGCCGCCCGCATGACCATCCACGAGACCCTGACGACTATCTCCTCGATCGCACTGAGCAGCCAGCCCAACGAGAACTCCCGCGCCGCAGCCTTCGCCTACGACTCGGTCGTCGGCCACGATCTGATCGCCTTGCTGCAGCAGGAGTCGTCGAACTTCGCGCAGCATGCCGACACCTTCGCGTCGCTGAACGCCACGCCCGTCGAGCGGGACGGACACGCCGCACGAAGCTGGCACGAGTGGGTCGTCGAGCGCTTCGCCTACGCCGCCGAACTGCTGAAGCTGCTCCGTCAGTCTGTCGACCGTGTTCTCGCGGACAACGAACTGCAGTCGGCCAAGGAGCTGGTCGAGACGGCCGAACAATCGAACGACTTCCAGTGGCACGATGACGACGTGTTCCCGGTGCAACACGGCCCTACCCTCGCAATGCGCGCGGTGTCCGTGGTGACGCACTTCGGAACGGAGTTCCAGAAGCACGTGTCAGCGCTCGTCGACAACGCGGAGTTCCTGGTCACGGCGCTCCGGATGGAGCGCGAGCGCTTCCAAAAACGAAATCCAGCTGAACCGGAGCACGGCGTGACGGACGACGCCGCCCAACTTCACGTCGTCCAGCACGAGCTGCTCGCATTCCTCGCCAAGCAGGGCGCGAGCGGCGCCAGCGTCGAAGCAATCAACCACGCCGTCCAGAAGACCAATGCGCACGGGAATCCCAAGCGCGGCTACGCCGCCCGCACACTGCGCAGCCACCGCGCCGCGCTTCACGAGCGGGGCCT
>CAZTQF010000880.1:0-1500 GCA_964615255.1 uncultured candidatus Brocadiaceae bacterium
GCCCGGCGTCCTGCCGCAGCACGCGATCGTCAAGGCGTTGAAGGGCGAGGGCTTCGGCATCAAGGCGAACGGCACGATCCGGGTCAACGGCGCCAAGGTGCAGGCGAGCCGGCTTCGCGACGGGGACGTGATCGAGGTCGGCACGACGCGCATCGCCTACGGCGACGTGCAGGACGACCGCATGCCCACCGTCGCGGGCTACCGCATCCTCGACGTGCTCGGCAAGGGCGGCATGGGCACGGTCTACCGGGCCGAGCAGACCAGCCTCAACCGCGAGGTGGCGCTGAAGGTCCTGAACACCGCGCAGACCAAGGACGCCGCGTTCGTCTCGCAGTTCGTGGCCGAAGCCCGCGCGGCCGCCAAGCTGCAGCACCCCAACGTGGTCTCGGTCTTCGACGTTGAGCACGACGGCGACCTCTACTACTACGCGATGGAGCTGATGCACGACGGCTCGTGCGAGGACTGGCTCAAGCAGCACGGCACCATGCCAGTCGACCGCGCGACGCAGGTCATCGCCGACGCCGCCGCGGGGCTCGCCTACGCCGAGTCCCTGGGGATCGTGCACCGCGACATCAAGCCCGACAACCTGATGCTCGACCAGCACGGCGCGATCAAGATCGCCGACCTGGGCCTCGCGAGCACCTCGTCGGACCCCAAAGAGGACCGCGCCGTCGGGACCCCGCACTTCATGGCGCCCGAGCAGGTGCTCAAGCAGCCGCTCGACCACCGCACCGACCTCTACGCGCTGGGCTGCACCTACTACCGCCTCGTCACCGGCCGCACGCCGTTCCGCGGCCAGACCGTCAAAGACATCCTGCGCGCGCAGGTCAAGGAGACGCCGGAGTCCGCGTCGAAGGTCAACCCGGACGTGCCGCAAGAGGTCGACGCGATCATCGCGCGGCTGATGGCCAAGGACGCAGGCGATCGCTACCAGACCGCCAACGAGCTGCTCGAGGAGCTGCACGCGCTGCTGCAGCCGCAGCAGAAGCGCGGGCTCTGGATCGGCCTCGCCGCCGTCGCCGTGCTCGTCGCCGGCGGCGCCATCTACTGGGCCGTCACCAAGCCCAAGGAGAAGGAGGTCGTCATCGAGAAGTACGACGACCCGCTCACGCAGCAGTTCGCCGACCGCATCAAGGAGCTGGAGGCCGAAGCGCTGCAGAAGGACGCGCGCATCGCCCTGCTCGAGGTCCGCGCCTCCGACGCCGCGGACGCGCAGCTCGCGGCCGCGCTCGAGGCCGTCGCCGCGGCCCACGCGGGCACCGCGGCCGCCTCGGAAGCGGACCGCCTGGCGAGCCAGCTGCGCACCGAGATCGACGCGCGCGCCCGCGCGGCCGAGCAGCGCAAGGCGCGACTGGACGCGCACGTCGCCAAGCTCCGCGCGTCGATCACCGCCCCGATCGAGGCCCACGACTACGTGCGGGCGCTGCGCGCGCTCGCAGCCGAGGCGCCCGAGGACCTCGCCGGCGCGGCCGAGCTGGTAGCGCAGGTCGCGGCGCTGCG